>NZ_JBHWES010000009.1:0-147079 GCF_042734105.1 Streptomyces sp. NPDC059679
CTCTCGTACCGTCACGGTACGGACAGGCCCTCGTCGCGTCTGGCGGGCGGGTGCGGGCGTCAGTCCTCGCCCAGGTAGGCCTTTCGCACCGACTCGTCGTGCAGCAGCTCCGAGCCGGTCCCCGACAGCACGATATTGCCGATCTCCATCACATGACCCTGGTCCGCGAGGGACAGGGCGGCCTGGGCGTTCTGCTCCACGAGCAGGATCGTGGTGCCCTGGGCCTTCAGTTCGGCGATGGTCTGCATGATCTTCTGCATCATGATCGGGGAGAGGCCCATGGAGGGCTCGTCGAGCATGAGCAGCTTGGGGCGGGACATCAGGGCGCGGCCCATGGCGAGCATCTGCTGCTCACCGCCGGACAGGGTGCCCGCGGCCTGGGAGCGGCGCTCGCCGAGGATGGGGAAGAGGTCGTACGCCTTCTGTACGTCGGCGGCGATGCCGTCGGCGTCCTTGCGCAGGAACGCGCCGAGTTGCAGGTTCTCGGCGATGGTCAGGCGCGGGAAGATGTGCCGGCCCTCGGGGGAGTGGGCCAGGCCCAGGGCGACGATCTTGTGAGCGGGGACCCCGGTCAGCGACTTGCCCTCGAAGCGGATGGAGCCGCCGAGCGGCTGGAGGAGGCCCGACAGGGTGCGCAGGGTGGTGGTCTTGCCTGCCCCGTTGGTGCCGATGAGGGTGACGACCTGGCCTTCCTCGACGGTGAACGAGATGCCCTTGACGGCCTCGATCTTGCCGTAGGCGACGCGCAGGTCCTCGACCTCGAGCAGTGCGGTCACTGTCCGTCCTCCGTACGTGCTGTGGTGCTCTTCGGGGTCCCGCTCGGCCCGGTGCCCTGCTGCGCCTCGGCCGCCTCGACCTCGGCGACCTCGTCGTCGCCCGGCGCGCCCTCGAAGGGGGTGCCGATGTAGGCGGCGATGACGCGCTCGTCGCTCTGGACGACGTCGGGGGTGCCCTCGATGAGCTTCTGGCCCTGGACGAGCACGGCGACCCGGTCGCAGAGGTTGAAGATGAAGCGCATGTCGTGCTCGATGACGAGGACGGCGGTGCCCTGGTCCCGGATGGCGAAGACCAGTTCCTCGGTGGCCCGGGTCTCCTGCGGGTTCATACCGGCGGTGGGCTCGTCGAGGAGGAGCAGGCCGGGGTCGCTGGCCAGGGCCCGGGCGATCTCCAGCTTGCGCTGTTCGCCGTAGGGGAGGTTGCGGGAGAGGTGGTCGGCCTTGTCGGCGAGGCCGGTGAACTCCAGCAGCTCCATGGCGCGCTCCTTGGAGGCGGCCTCGGCGCGTTTGAAACCGGGGCCGCGCAGAAGGGCCGACCACAGGCCCTCCCTGGTGCGGGTGTGGCGGCCGACGAGCACGTTCTCCAGGACGGTCATGTTGGCGAAGAGCCGGATGTTCTGGAAGGTGCGGGCGACGCCGGCCTGGGTGACCAGGTGGGGCTTGGGCGGCAGGATGCCGCCCTTGTAGGTGACGCTGCCCTCGGTGGGGACGTACAGCCCGGTCAGGCAGTTGAAGAAGGTGGTCTTGCCGGCGCCGTTGGGGCCGATGAGGCCGACGATCTCACCGGAGTTGACGGTGAGGTCGACGGCGCGTACGGCGGTCAGTCCGCCGAAGCGCATGGTGACGCCGCTGGCGCTGAGCACGGGAGAGGTGGTGGTCGTCATGTCTGTCACGCCTCCGCCTTGGTGACGCCGACGGCGTTGCCGGAGAGCTGGGGCTGGTCGGGGACGTCGAGCTGGCCCGTCTCGTGGTATTCGAGCTGCTGACGCCGGTTGGGGATGATCCCTTCGGGACGGAAGCGCATGATGAGGATGAGCGCGATGCCGAAGGCGAGGAGCTGGTAGTCCTGGAAGAATTCCAGCTTCTTGGGGATCAGGAACAGGAGCGTGGCACCGAGGAGGGGGCCGCCGATCGTGCCCATGCCGCCGAGGATGACCGCGGCGAGCAGGAAGGTGGAGTTGGGGGGCACGGGTCCGGCGAAGACGTACTGCTCGGGTACCACGGTGGTCTGGACGTGCGCCCAGACGGTGCCGGCCACACCGGCGAGGGTGGCGCCGAGGGCGAAGGCGATGAGCTTGACGCGGAAGCCGTTGATGCCCATGGCGGTGGCGGCGGTCTCGTCCTCGCGGATGGCGACCCAGGCGCGGCCGATGCGGGAGTTGCCGGCGCGGCTGAAGACGAGCACGACGACGATCGTCACCAGCAGCATCAGCAGGAAATAGTTGGCGTTCGAGTCGAGAGTGCGGCCGAGGACGGTGTGCTCGTCGTCGAAGTTGAAGCCGAAGATCTCCAGCGGGGGGATGTTGGGGATGCCGTCGGGGCCGTTGGTGACGGACGGACCGGAGACACCGTCCATGTTCTGCATCGCGAGGCGGAAGATCTCTCCGAAACCGAGGGTGACGATGGCGAGGTAGTCGCCGCGCAGCCGCAGGGTGGGGGCGCCGATGACGACACCGAAGATCAGGGAGACGACGGCACCCGCGATGACGGCGGCCCAGAAGGGGAAGTGGACGTCGAGGGTGGAAGAAGCGGATCCGGAGACCAGGGCCGCGGTGTACGCGCCGACGCCGAGGAAGGCGACATAGCCGAGGTCGAGGAGGCCGGCCAGGCCGACCACGATGTTCAGGCCGAGGGCGACGGTCGCGAAGATGAGGATGTTGACGCCGAGCTCGGTGTAGCTGGCCTTGTCCTGGGTGAACGGGAAGGCCACCGCGGTCACCAGGGCCGCGAGGAGGGTGACGGAACGGTACTTCGCGGTGAGCGCGCTCATGCGGGCGACGATCCCGGCCTTGAAGAGGGCTACGGCGGCGAATCCCACGGCGATCAGATAGCCGAGGAACGGCTCGGGGTGGTCCGGGTCGGTCTGGATGCCGTAGTTGACGACGTAGAGCCCGATCGCGAAGACGGCGGCGATGATCAGGATCTCGGCCCAGGAGGGCAGCTCCGCCGGGCGCTTGAGTGGCCGGGTGTCGTTCGGGAGCAGGAGGGCCGCGAGGGGGATCGCGCTGCCGATGGCGGCGACCCAGGCGCCGGGCTCCCAGTTGGCCAGGCCGCCGAGGTCGACGGCGATGGCGATGACGGTGAACCAGGTGGTGGCGAACGTGCCGAGGGCCATGAGCCGCAGGGCCTGGGTGGAGCCGGCGGGGGTGAGCCAGCGCAGTCCGCGCAGGTCCATGGCGGAGAGCGCGAAGACGGTGGTGAGCAGGCCCAGCACCAGGGTGAGGATCTGCAGGCCACCGGGGTAGCCGTTGAAGGTGAGGTCGCCGGGGAACTCGTCGGTCCAGGTCCAGGCGAGGAAAGTGGAGACGACGGAGGCGAGGCCGCCGACGGCGGTGATCGCGCGCAGCATGGTGGGGCTGGCCCCGGTGCGGGTGTTCCCGTCCGTGGTCTTGTTGGTGTCGGTGCTCATGTGTGGTCCCTCCTCACGCCCGGTCCGCCACGCGTTCGCCGAGCAGGCCCTGTGGCCTGACCAGCAGGACGACGATGAGCAGGGTGAAGGCCCAGACGTCCTTCCAGGTGCCGCCGCCGAGCTGCTCCATGCCGGGGATGTCCTGGATGTACTTGATGGCCAGGGCTTCGGCGATACCGAGGACGACTCCGCCGAGCATGGCGCCGTAGATGTTGCCGATGCCGCCGAGCACGGCGGCGGTGAAGGCCTTGAGACCGGCGATGAAGCCCATCTCGAAGTTGACCTGGCCGTATTTCAGCCCGTGGGCCAGCGCGGCGACGGCGGCGAACGCACCGCCGATGGCGAACGCCATCACGATGATGCGGTCGGTGTTGATGCCCATCAGCTTGGCGGTGTCGGGGTCCTGCGCGGTGGCCTGCATCGCGCGTCCGGCCCGGCTCTTGGAGACGAACAGGCCCAGGGCGAGCATGCACAGGGGAGCGGCTATGAGGAGGAAGACATCGCCCCGCTGGATGTGCAGATTGCTGAAGATCTCCAGGGACTTGCCCTCGAACTGCGGGAAGCTGCGCGCCTTCTTGGCATCCGGATAGAAGGCCCACACGACTTGCTGCAGCGCGATGGACAGGCCGATCGCGGTGATCAGGGGGGCCAGCCTGGGCCCTCCGCGCAGTGGCCGGTACGCGAACCGCTCGGCGGCGGTGGCGATGGCCACCGAGGCGACGACGCCGCCGATGAGCATGAGGGGCAGGGCCAGGGAGAGCGCGGTGCCGCTGGGGAGCCAGAGGTAGATGGTGAGGGCTCCGAAGCCACCGATCATGAAGATCTCGCCATGGGCGAAGTTGATGAGCTGGACGATGCCGTAGACCATGGTGTACCCGATGGCGATCAAGCCGTAGAGGGCGCCAAGGGTCAGGCCGTTGACCAGCGTTTGCGGCAGTTCGTGCACCGCAGGGCCTCCGATGAGCGTGTCGGATATGACACCGCGCGGGGGCGCTGTTGCGCCTCCGCGCGGCTGGGGGGTGATGGTGCGGGGCAGTCCCGGGGTCAGTCGTTGAAGGTCCGGCTCGTCTCGTCCGTCCAGGCGCCCTTGACGACCTTGTAGACCGTCAGCTGCTTGTTGGTGGTGTCGCCGTACTTGTCGAAGGAGACCTTGCCGGTCACACCCTCGAAGGAGACATCGTTCAGGGCTTCCGTGATCTTGGCACGGGCGTCGTCGGGCAGCTTGCCGTCGTTGTCGTTCACCACGGCCTTGACGGCCTGGATGATCGCCCAGCCGGCGTCGTAGGAGTAGCCGCCGTAGGCCGCGTAGGGGTCCTTGTAGCCCTGGGCCGCGTACTCCTTGACGAAGGTCTTGGCGGAGGCCAGCTTCTCGACGGGGTAGCCGACGGAGGTGGCGTAGTCGCCGTCGTTGCTGGTGCCCGAGGCCTTGATGAAGGCGGGGTCGTAGATGCCGTCGCCGCCCATGATCGGGACGTCGGCCCCGGCCTGCTTGACCTGGTCGGACAGGAGGCCGCCCTCGGGGTACTGGCCGCCGAAGTAGACGGAGTCGGCGCCGGAGGTCTTGACCTTGTCGGCGATGCCGGAGAAGTCGGTCTCCTTGACGGTCAGGTGGTCGGTGCCGACGACCTTGCCGCCGAGGCGCTGGAACTCCTGGGCGAAGATCTTGGAGAGGCCGGCGCCGTAGGCCTGCTTGTCGTCGACGACGAAGACCTTCCGCTTCTTGGCGTCCTTGTAGTAGTACTGCGCGGCGAAGCGGCCCTGGATGACGTCGGTGGTCGCGGTGCGGAAGTAGGTCTTGAACGGGCGGGTCTTCTTGCCCGAGGCCCAGTCGGGGCCCTGGCTGAGGTCCGGGCTGGTGTTCGCGGGGGAGACCTGTGCCAGGTCGGCCTTGGCGAACACGCCCTGCATGGACTGGGAGACGCCGGAGTTCAGCGGGCCGACCATGGCCACGATCTCGTCGTCGTCGACCATCGAGGTGGCGTTCGTCTTGCCGGACGAGGGCACGGCCTTGTCGTCGAAGTCCTTGATCTTGAAGGTGACCCCGGGCACCTCGTTGTTCTTGTTGGCCACCTTGGTGGCGAGGTCGACCGAGTTCTTGATGCCCTGGCCGAGGGCGGACAAGGAGCCGGTCAGCGGAGCGTCGACACCGATGACGACGGTGGTCTTCTTGTTGTCGCCGTCGCTGTTGTCGCTCTTGTCGCGCGACCCACAGGCGCTGAGGGTGAGTGCGCCCGCGGTGATCGCGGTCGTGATGATGAGCAAGGAACGGTGTCGCACGAGGAATCCTTTCCCTGGCCGGCCCCCTACTTCTGGGTGCCGTGTCCTCGCCGGAGGTCTGAAACGGCCGTCGGATGTTGGGTTAACACCCGACGACGTGGTGACTGGCTGTGACTCTAGGCGCGTCACGCAGCGGGGGGCAGAGGTGCAGGCCATGATGTGACTGTCTTGTTATGCCATGAGTCACCAAGGCGTGTTCGTGTAGTGGAACGTAAGGGACGAATCGGGCGTATAGCAGTAATTCATGCGGTCCGGATGCTGAGAATCTGCAGTTCCGCTAAGCAGTGTGGGGGACTGGCGGTGGATGTGCGGACCGGCGTGCGATCATGTGCATGAAAAGATCGACACTACAGGTCTCCGTCTAAGTCAATACCTAGTCTTGCATTGCATGAATGTTACGGAGTGTTACGCCCGTCGGTCATGACGGCGGGCGCCAGTTCTCCGAGCTGTGGGTGGCGCCGCGTTCGTCCGTGCAGCGCCGCAGGGACTCCCGCCTGATCAGCTCCTTGGCGGCGGCGGTGCCGCGCCGCCCGCGCTCCGCGCGCGCGGCGTGCACGATGTCGTCGTAGATCTCGTACTGCTGGTTGGACATCCCCTTCTGCTCCCAGTCGAGCCCGGCCCATCTGCTGCCCAGCAGGTCCTGCTCGGCCCAGTACGAGATGAGGTCGAAGCACAGCTGGACCGGTGAAGTCGCCGGGGTGGTGGGGGTGTTGGCCGAGGTGTGCGGGGTCGGCGCCGGGCGGGACTCCGGCCCGGCGCACGCGCCCGCGGCCGCGGCCGCGGCGAGCGTCAGCGCGAGGGCGCAGGCGGCGGCGGGGCGGATGCGCGTACGGGTCGATCGGCTGGTCGATACCCCCATGGGGAAACGGTAGAGCCGCCCCGGCGGGCGGGCAACGGCCTTGCGCCCGGCGGCCGTTCGGGCCGTCAGCGCGCCGAGTCGTCCCCGGACTCACCGACGCCGGGCAGGTTGGTCAGCGCCTCGTTCGCGTCCACCTCGCGCAGCAGGCACGTCAGCCGGGCCGTGCAGACGCGCCGGTCCTGTTCGTCGGTGATGACGATCTCGTACGTGGCGGTGGAGCGCCCCCGGTGGACGGGCGTGGCGACGCCGGTCACCAGGCCGGAGCGGACCCCGCGGTGATGGGTGCAGTTGAGGTCCACACCGACGGCGATCTTGGCGCTGCCGCCGTGGAGCATCGAGCCGACCGAGCCGAGGGTTTCGGCCAGTACCGCCGAGGCGCCGCCGTGCAGCAGCCCGTACGGCTGGGTGTTGCCCTCGACCGGCATCGTGCCCACCACGCGGTCGGCGGAGGCCTCGAGGATCTGCACGCCCATGCGGGTGCCGAGGTGCCCGGCGGAGAACAGCGCGGGGAGGTCGACGCCGAGCGCCGCGTACTCGTCGATGACCTCTTGCGGGAAGGTCGCACCGGTCTGCTCGCCCATGGGGTCCTGCTCCATTCGCTCGGGTGTCCTGCCGTCGTTGTGTCGATGGCCGAATCCTGTCAGGCCACTGAGCAAACGCTTAGGCGGGGTGGGCTTGTTCCAGGCGGACCACCACGGACTTGCTGGCGGGGGTGTTGCTGGTGTCGGCCGTCGAGTCCAGCGGGACCAGGACGTTGGTCTCCGGGTAGTAGGAGGCCGCGCAGCCGCGCGCGGTCGGGTAGTGGACGACCCGGAAGCCGGGTGCGCGGCGCTCGCTGCCGTCCGTCCACTCGCTGACCAGGTCCGTGTACGAGCCGTCGGCGAGGCCGAGCTCACGCGCGTCGTCGGGGTGGACCAGCACCACGCGGCGGCCGTTCTTGATGCCCCGGTAGCGGTCGTCCAGGCCGTAGATGGTGGTGTTGTACTGGTCGTGCGAGCGGAGGGTCTGCAGCAGCAGCCGGCCCTCGGGCGCCCGCGGATACTCGACCGGCGCTGCGGTGAAGTTGGCCTTGCCGGTGGCCGTGGGGAAGCTGCGGGAGTCGCGCGGGGCGTGCGGCAGCGCGAAGCCGCCGGGCCTGGCGACCCGGGCGTTGAAGTCGTCGAAGCCGGGGATCACGGCCGCGATACGGTCGCGGATCGTGCCGTAGTCCTTCTCGAACTCCTCCCAGGGGGTGCGGCTTTCGGCTCCCAGCACCCGCCGGGCCAGCCGGGCGACGATGGCGGGCTCCGAGAGCAGCCCGGGGCTCGCGGGCGTAAGGCTGCCGCGCGAGGCGTGCACCATGCCCATGGAGTCCTCGACGGTGATGAACTGCTCGCCGCCGCCCTGCAGATCGCGCTCGGTGCGGCCGAGCGTGGGCAGGATGAGCGCCCGCGCGCCGGTGACCACATGGGACCGGTTCAGCTTGGTGGACACGTGGACGGTGAGCCGGGCGCGGCGCATGGCGGCCTCGGTCACCTCGGTGTCGGGGGAGGCGGAGACGAAGTTGCCGCCCATGGCGAAGAAGACCTTGGCCTGGCCGTCGCGCAGCGCCCGGATGGCCCGTACGACGTCGAAGCCGTGCTCGCGGGGCGGGGCGAAGCCGAACTCCCGCTCCAAAGCGTCCAGGAAGGCCGGGGCGGGGCGCTCGAAGATGCCCATGGTGCGGTCGCCCTGCACATTGCTGTGCCCGCGCACCGGGCAGACCCCGGCGCCGGGACGGCCCACATTGCCCCGCAGCAGCAGGAAGTTGACGACCTCCCGGATGGTGGGCACGGAGTGCTTGTGCTGGGTCAGGCCCATGGCCCAGCACACGATGGTGCGCTTGGAGGCGAGGACCATCGCGAGCGCCCGGTCGATCTCGGCCCGCTCCAGGCCGGTGGCGCGCAGGGTCTCGTCCCAGTCGGCGGCGCGCGCCGCGGCGGCGAACTCCTCGAAACCGTGGGTGTGCTCGCGGACGAACTCCTCGTCGATCGCGCCCGCGCCGGGGGTGGTCTCGGCGGCCTCCAGGATCAGCCGGTTCAGGGCGCGGAAGAGTGCCTGGTCGCCGCCCAGCCGGATCTGCAGGAAGAGGTCGGTGAGCGCGGTGCCGCCGCCCACCAGGCCGCGCGGGGTCTGCGGGTTCTTGAACCGCTCCAGGCCCGCCTCGGGCAGCGGGTTGATGCTGATGATCTTCGCGCCGCCGGCCTTCGCGCGCTCCAGGGCGGAGAGCATCCGCGGGTGGTTGGTGCCGGGGTTCTGGCCGGCCACGATGATCAGATCGGCCTGGTGGAGGTCGTCCAGCAGCACGCTGCCCTTGCCCACGCCAAGGGTTTCGGTCAGCGCCGAGCCGGAGGACTCATGGCACATGTTCGAGCAGTCGGGCAGGTTGTTGGTGCCGAATTCGCGGGCGAAGAGCTGGTAGAGGAAGGCGGCTTCGTTGCTGGTGCGCCCCGAGGTGTAGAAGACGGCCTCGTCGGGGGAGGCGAGGGCGGTCAGTTCCCCGGCGATGATGTCGAAGGCGCGCTCCCAGGTCACCGGCTCGTACGACTCGGCGCCCTCGGGCAGATACATCGGCTGGGTGAGGCGGCCCTGCTGGCCGAGCCAGTAGCCGCTGCGGGTGGCGAGGTCGGCGACGGGGTGGGCGGCGAAGAAGTCGGGGGTGACGCGGCGCAGCGTCGCTTCCTCGGCGACGGCCTTGGCGCCGTTCTCGCAGAACTCGGCCTTGTGGCGCTTGTCCCCCTCGGGCCAGGCGCAGCCGGGGCAGTCGAAGCCGTTCTTCTGGTTGACCTTGAGGAGGGTGAGCGCGGTGCGGCGCACGCCCATCTGCTGCTGGGCTATGCGCAGCGTATGGCCGATGGCGGGCAGCCCGGCGGCGGCGTGCTGTGGGGCGGCTACTTCGGGTGCGTCCTGCACGGGGTCGCCCGCGGGCGGCTTGGCTGCCATATCGCTTCTCCCTACGCGCTCGGACTCACTCTTCTTGGGGGCCGATCCTTTCATGGCGCACCTGGTTCTCGGACAGGAGGCGGGGAGCGTTGTCGGTGGGGCGTGGCAGGATCGGGGGCGTGGCAGAGAAAGCATCGAAGAAGACCGCAGCGCCCGCGACCGCCGACCGTGCGGGAGACCGCCCCCGGCTGCTCCTGCTGGATGGGCATTCCCTGGCATATCGGGCATTCTTCGCGCTGCCGGCGGAGAACTTCAACACGACCACCGGCCAGACCACCAACGCGATCTACGGCTTCACCTCGATGCTGGTGAACACGCTCCGTGATGAGCAGCCCACGCATCTGGCCGTTGCGTTCGACGTCTCGCGCAAGACCTGGCGCTCCGAGCAGTTCACCGAGTACAAGGCGAACCGCTCCAAGGCTCCCGACGAGTTCAAGGGCCAGGTCGAGCTGATCGGCGAAATGCTCGACGCGATGAGCATCACCCGCTTCGCGGTGGACGGCTTCGAGGCCGACGACATCATCGCCACCCTCGCCACCCAGGCCGAGGCCGAGGGCTTCGAGGTGCTGATCGTCACCGGAGACCGCGACTCGTTCCAGCTGGTCAGCGACCATGTCACGGTCCTCTACCCGACGAAGGGCGTCTCCGAGCTGACGCGTTTCACCCCCGCCAAGGTCGAGGAGAAGTACGGCCTCACCCCGCGGCAGTACCCCGACTTCGCCGCGCTGCGCGGCGACCCGTCGGACAACCTCCCCGGCATCCCCGGCGTCGGGGAGAAGACCGCCGCGAAGTGGATCAACCAGTTCGGCTCCTTCGCCGAGCTGGTGGAGCGGGTCGCGGAGGTCAAGGGCAAGGTCGGCGACAAGCTCCGCGAGCACTTGGAGTCCGTCAAGCTCAACCGCCGGCTGACCGAGCTGGTGCGGGATGTCGAGCTGCCCGCCGGCCCCGACGGCCTCAAGCGCATTCCGTACGACCGGCAGGCGCTGTCGGTGGTCATGGACGCGCTGGAGTTCCGCCACCAGAACTTCCGGGACCGCGTCCTGGCCGTCGACCCCGGCGTCGCCGAGGAGGAGCCCGCGGCCGCGGCCCCCGGCGTCGAGGTGGACGGCGTGGTGGTCGGCCCGGGCGAGCTGGCCCCCTGGCTGGAGCGGCACGGGGCCGGGCCGCTGGGCCTGGCCACCGTCGACACCTGGGCGCTGGGCAGCGGCAGCGTCAGCCAGATCGCCCTGGCCGCCGCCTCGGGACCGGCCGTCTGCTTCGACCCGTCGGCGGTGGACGAGCCCGATGAGCGGGCCTTCGCCGGCTGGATCGCGGACCCGGACCGGCCGAAGGTGATGCACGACGCCAAGCGCGTGATGCGGGTCTTCGAGGAGCACGGCTGGACCGTGGCCGGGGTCACCATGGACACCGCGCTCGCCGCCTATCTGGTGAAGCCCGGCCGCCGCTCCTTCGCGCTGGACGCCCTGTCCGTCGAGTACCTGGGCCGCGAGCTGTCGCCCGCCGCCGCCGCGGAGAGCGGGCAGCTGGCCTTCGGCGCCGACGAGCAGGCCGAGCAGGACGCCCTGATGATCCAGGCCCGGACGATCCTGGACCTCGGCGAGGCGTTCGGCCGGCGGCTCGCGGAGGTCGGCGCGGTGGAGCTGCTGCGCGATGTCGAGCTGCCCATCTCCGCGCTGCTGGCCCGGATGGAGAAGGCCGGTATCGCAGCGGACCGGGAGTGGCTGGACCGCATGGAGCAGCAGTTCGCCACGGCCGTGCAGCAGGCCGTCAAGGAGGCACACGCCGCGGTGGGCCATGAGTTCAACCTCGGCTCGCCCAAGCAGCTCCAGGAGGTGTTCTTCGGCGAGCTCGGCCTGCCCAAGACCAAGAAGACCAAGACCGGGTACACGACGGACGCGGACGCGCTGGCCTGGCTCGCCACGCAGACCGACCACGAACTGCCCGTGATCATGCTGCGCCACCGCGAGCAGGCCCGGCTCCGCTCCACCGTCGAGGGCCTGATCAAGACCATCGCCCCCGGCGGCCGCATCCACACCACCTTCAACCAGACCGTGGCGGCCACCGGCCGGCTCTCCTCCACCGACCCCAATCTGCAGAACATTCCGGTGCGCACGGACGAGGGCCGGGCCATCCGGCGCGGCTTCGTCGTCGGGGAGGGCTTCGAATCGCTGCTGACCGCCGACTACAGCCAGATCGAGCTGCGCGTCATGGCCCATCTGTCCGAGGACGAGGGCCTGATCGAAGCGTTCACCTCCGGTGAGGACCTGCACACCACAGTCGCCTCCCAGGTGTTCGGCGTGGCCAAGTCCGAGGTCGACCCGGAGATGCGCCGCAAGATCAAGGCGATGTCGTACGGGCTGGCGTACGGGCTGTCGGCGTTCGGCCTGTCCCAGCAGCTGGGCATCACCCCGGACGAGGCCCGCAAGCTGATGGACACCTTCTTCGAGCGGTTCGGCGGGGTGCGCGACTATCTTCAGCGGGTCGTCGACGAGGCCCGGGCCACCGGCTATACGGAGACCATGCTCGGCCGCCGCCGCTATCTCCCCGACCTCAACAGCGACAACCGCCAGCGCCGCGAGATGGCCGAGCGCATGGCGCTCAACGCGCCGATTCAGGGCACCGCCGCCGACATCGTGAAGATCGCGATGCTTCGGGTGGACGAGGCGTTGACAAAGGAGAAATTGTCGTCGCGGATGCTGCTCCAGGTGCACGACGAAATCGTGGTGGAAGTCGCCCCGGGGGAGCGGGAGCAGGTGGAGGCCCTGGTGCGCCGGGAAATGGCCGGAGCCTTCCACCTCCGGGCCCCGCTCGACGTGTCCGTCGGGGCCGGAACGGACTGGGAATCGGCGGCGCATTAGGGGCCGATTCCAAGCTTGTAGGGCGGACCGCGAGGGGCGAAACGGGCGGTACGCCCGGTAGCTGCGGCGCGGCAAGTTGTCGTAGTGTCACGAGGGTTGGCGCGGGGGAGCGCGCTCACTGCTCGACAGGGAGGGACATACGGATGGCACCGCACATCGGCCGACGACTGCGCAAGGGGGCGGCCACGACGGCGGTGGCGGCGGTCGTGATGGCCGCTCTCACCGCCTCACAGGCCCCCGGGCTCGCCAGTACGGCCCGGGACCGGCACCACGACAACGCCGCCGGTGAGACGCCGGCCCCGCCGTCCGCCGACACCCCCATTGACGGCGGCTCGTCGTACCACACCGATCTGCCGCCCCTGCAGAAGCCCGGTAAGCCCGGCACCTCGATCGACCTGCCGGGGCTGCCGGACGACGCCGCGGCCGCCGAGGCGGGCATCCCCGCGACCGTGCTCGACGCGTACAAGAAGGCCGAGTCGGCCCTCAAGGAGTCCAAGCCCGGCTGCAACCTGCCCTGGCAGCTGCTCGCCGCCATCGGCAAGGTCGAGTCCGGCCAGGCGGGCGGCGGCCGGGTCGACGCCGAGGGCACGACGTACAGGCCCATCCTGGGCCCGGTGCTCAACGGCAACGGCTTCGCCCGGATCACCGACACCGACGGCGGCGCGTACGACGGGGACACCACCCACGACCGGGCGGTCGGGCCCATGCAGTTCATCCCGTCCACATGGGCCACCTGGGGCCGGGACGGCAACGGCGACGGCGAGAAGAACCCGAACAACATCTACGACGCCGCGCTCGCGGCCGGCGCGTATCTGTGCGCGGGCGGCCGCGATCTGTCGGTCAAGGCCGATCTGGACGAGGCGATCCTCGGATACAACCGCTCGCGGGAGTATCTGGCCACCGTCCTGTCCTGGTTCGAGTACTACAAGAAGGGCACCCACGAGGTGCCCGACGGCACCGGCGTGCTGCCCGACCCGGACAAGAACAGCGGCGGCTCGAACGGCGGCGACGGTGGCGATGGCGGTGGCTCGGAGAGCCCCAGGCCGCTGCCCGACCCGACCGAGCCCGGCGGCGACCACAGCCCCACGCCCGAGCCCCCCACGACCGGCGACGGCGGGACCGAGACACCCTCCCCGGAGACGCCTTCTCCCGAGACGCCTTCTCCGGAGACGCCCGCTCCGGCCACCGTCGCCCGGCTCGAGGCCGTCGGCGCCGCGAAGCTGACCGCCACGGCGGGCGAGCAGTTCGCCGACAAGCCCCGGGTCCGCGCCGAGACCGCGGCCGGCAAGCCGGTCGCGGGCGTGTGGGTGCAGTACGAGATCCGCGGCGAGACCGACGCCCGCTTCCCCTGGAACGCGACCCGCGTCAGCCGCATGACCGGCAGCGACGGCACCGCCACCGCCCCGGTGCTGCGCGCGGGCGAGACCACCGGTTCCTTCACGGTCCGGGTCACGGCCGTCGGCCGCACCGCGACCGCCACCGACATCGCCGCCACCGTCAAGGCCCGCCCCGTACCGCAGGCCGACGCGCTGGCCCGCGCCGACGACAAGGACCTCAAGGCCGAGACCGGCGGCTCCTTCGCAGACGCGGTAGGCGTCAAGGCCAGCTACAAGGGCAAGGCCGCGGCCGGTGTGCCGGTGACCGCCACCATGATCGTCGATGATGCGGCGAAGGCGACGGACAAGCCCACCGAGAACGACAAGGGCCCGTACTTCAAGGACGCCGAGGGCAAGGCCGTCCGCACCCTGACCACCCTGAAGACGGACGCCACGGGGAAGTTGGTCCTCCCCAAGATCTACACCGACGACCACGCCGGCACCTTCCTGCTCCGCCTCACCACCGCCGACGGCACGACCCTGACCATCGAGCTGACCGTCACCGAGCGCGCTGCTCAGCCCACGGAACCGCCCACGGCGGAGCCCACGGACCAGCCCTCGGCCGAGCCCACATCTGCGCCCACGGCCCAGTAACCGGCCGAGGCCACAGAGCACTACCGCGCACTGCCCCGCACCGCCCCTGGGCCCCACTGGGCCCAGGGGCGGTGCGGCGTCTGCTTACGCGCTCTTGCTCCTGCGCGTTCACATCTTCGGCCCCCGTTGCTACGGTGCCCCAGCTCTGACGCACCGTCAGAGCGCCCGTACGCTGCCGCAGCAACCGGAGGCTGAGACATGCGCGCCCTCGCCGCCGCCGCGATCGGACTGGTCGCCGCCCTCGCCCTCGTCTTCACGGTGACGGCCATCGGCGTCCCCAGCGGCAAGACCTCCCCCAAACCGCTGCTCACCACCGTCCCCGAGCACCCCTGAGCCCCGAGCACCCCTGAGCCCCGAGGGAGGGACATACCGCCATGCGCCGCAAAGCCAGCCTGGTGCTGCTCGCCTTCGCCGTCTTCTTCGCCGCCCTCTCGCCGCTGCTGCGCTGGTACGCCTTCCCTCGGCTGGCCAAGATCCCGCCCAGCGAGTACCAGACCGCCGTCCTCGAAGCCAAGCCCGCCGTCCTGCTCGACTACGGCACCATGCAGCCCAAGCAAGTCGCCAAGGTCAGCATCGTGCAGACGCTCCGCGGAAACGTCGAGGCGGCGAAGAAGGCCGGGAAGGCGGCCGGACGCGATGTCGTCGTCTGGGACGCCCTGTCGTATATCGCCGGGCCCGACGGCAAAATGGTCTCCAAGATCCCCGAGCGCTATGTCTTCGACGCCCACTCCCAGGACCCCGTACACCAGGGCGGCGAGCACGTCGACGGGGACGCGGTCCGCCGGGAAGGCATCGAGTACAAGTGGCCCTTCCTCACCGAGAAGCGCGACTACACCTACTTCGACGCCCAGACCAGGACCTCAGCGCCCATCCACTACAAGGGCACCCAGAACTTCCGCGGCCTGAAGGTCTACTACTTCGAGCAGACGATCCCCTGGACGAAGGTGAAGCTGCCGAAGACCATGCCGGTCGAGGGCATCACCCCCGAGACCGTCCGCAAGGCCGGCACCACCCGCTGGTACTCCACCAAGCGCATGTTCTGGGTCGACCCCACCACCGGCGCCCCCGTCAAGGGGGAGGAGATCCACCGGGAGGAGCTGCGCGGCGGCACGCTGCTCGGCGGCCGTGACAAGGTGACCGTCTTCTCCGGCCATGTGAAGATGCGCGAGGACTACATCGAGCACACCGTGAAGATGGTCAAGTCCCAGCGGCAGCTGGTCCTGCTGCTCACCAGCTATCTGCCCTGGGGCTTCCTCGCCCTGGGCGCCGGGCTGCTGACGCTCTCCCTCGTACTGGAGGCCCGCAGCCGCCGCCCGGGCAGCGGCACCGAGGCCCACGACGAGTCCCCGGCCCCACAGCCGGTACCCGCCCCGGTGTAACCGGGCGGGCCGCGCTGCCGGGGTTGTCGGCGGCGCCGTCGGGACTGCCGGGACTGCCGGGTCTGTCAGCGCTGTCCGGTTGTCAGTGGGCGCCCGTACCGTACGCCCATGCCTACCACCACCTGCCTGCCCAGCCCCGAACTCGCCGACCAGCTCGTCGAACTGGCGCGCCTGGAATGGACGCCCGGCACCACCGGGGCCGCCGCCGAACGCTTCGGCTGGACGCCGGTGGACGACGGCGCCTGGACGGCCGCCTTCGCCACCAACACCGGGCACTACGTCGTCCCCGAATGGTTCGCCGCGCCGCCGGAGGAACAGGCCGAGGACGAGGAGTGCCATCTGCCGTTCTGCTACTACTACGAGGCCGACGACTTCGACGAGGAGCTGGCCACGGGCGGGCTCAGCGGCAATATCGACTGGCTGAAAAAGCACCACGCCGACGACCCCGAGTGGCACTTCGAACGCGACACCGGCCGCGCCCACTTCGACGCGCAGTGGCGGGCCGCCGTGGCCCTGTTCACCCAGCGGCTGGGGGAGCCGGAGATCACCGTGCGCGACGGGGAGGGCGAGTCGCCGTGGAACTACGCGGCGTGGCGCTGCGGGGGGAACGCGCTGGTGATCGGCCAGTGCACGGACAGCGGCTCGTATATGACCTTCGAGCAGTCGCTCGTCTGGATCGCCCCGTATCCGGCCGGGCGCCCGTTTCCCGGGGCAGGCGATTTCGGCGGCCTCATCGAGTGCTGACGGGGCTTTGGGATCCTCGGCGGCCCGGCACCTCGGCGGCTCAGCGACGGGAGTTGGTACGCCGCGTCGGCTCGGCCGTCGCCGGGTCCTCCGGCCAGGGGTGTTTGGGATACCGGCCGCGCAGCTCGGCACGCACGGACCGGTACCCCTCCCGCCAGAAGGACGCCAGATCGGCCGTGACCGCGGCGGGGCGCCCGGCCGGTGACAGCAGGTGTACGAGCAGCGGAACCCGCCCGCCCGCGATCCGGGGCGTCTCCTGCCACCCGAACAGCTCCTGCAGCTTGACCGCCAGCACGGGCTGCTCCTGGCCGTAGTCCACCCGCACCCGCGAGCCGCTGGGGACCCGTACCCGCTCGGGGGCCAGCTCGTCGAAGCGCACCGCGTCCCCGGTCGCCCAGGGCAGCAATCGGGCGAGCGCCTGGCCCGCGTCCGCGCGCCCCAGATCGGCCCGCCGCCGCGCCCGGTCGAGCTCCGGGCCCAGCCAGGCGTCCAGCTCCGCCAGCAGCGCCGGGTCGGACACATCCGGCCAGGGGTCGCCCAGCTCGCGATGGAGGAAGGCCAGCCGCTGCCGCAGGGCGACGGCTTCGGCGGACCAGCGCAGCAGCCCCAGCCCCTCACCGCGCAGCCCCTCCCGCAGTGCGGCGTGCACCAGCCGCGGATCGGGCGCGGCCAGCGGCCGCGCCGCCAACTCCACCGCCCCCAGCCGCTCCACCCGCCGCGCCACGACGTCCCCGCCGGACCAGCCCACCTCTTCCCGCCGCTCGTACAGGGCCGACGCCGCGATACGAGCCGTCTCCTCGTCCACGACGGCCGCGAGCCGCACCCGCGCCGACGCCGCCGAGACCGGCCGGTCCGCGACCGCCACGGCCAGCCACGACGCATCCCTCAGCCGAGACCCCTCCCCGAGCTCCGCGCCGGTACCGGACGCCATCAGATACGCCCGCTCCCCCCGCCGCCGCCCCACCCGCTCCGGAAACGCCAACGCGGCAACCACCCCCACAACGGCGTCATCGCCCACGACCCCCGCGACGCGGGCGCCCGGCACGGCATCCCGCCGCGTTCCAGCGCTGGGGACGCCCGTACGCGCCGGTGCCGCACCCCCAGCCGCCCCGGCCCCGGCCTCGGCTCGCGGCTGGGCCGCTTGGGCCGCCCCGCCCGCCGGGCGCCCGGCGGACCGTAGCGCGCTCTCAAGGCGTCGGGCCTCCTGGCGCCAGCGGGCGGCGTAAGCGTCCGTGCCGCGCCGGGCGGTGCGCCAGGCGGCTGCCAGGTCGTCGCCGTACTCCCTGGGCGGCTCCTCGCTGAGCAGCGCCACGGCCTCCGCCGCACGGCGCGCGCCGACCTCGGGTGCGCCGTCCAGGAGGGCCCGCGCGAGCCGGGGGTGGAGGCCCAGCCGGGCCATGCGGGTGCCCCGGTCCGTGGCCCGCCCGGAGTCGTCCACGCCGCCGATGGCGGTCAGCACCTCGCGCGCCGCGGTCAGCGCGCCGCCCGGTGGCGGGTCGAGCAGCGCGAGGCCGGTGGCGTCGGGGTCTCCCCAGCACGCCGCCTGCAGCGCGAACGCCGTCAGGTCCGCGACGCTGATCTCCGGGGACGGGAAGCGCGGCAGCCGGGCGTCCTCGGCCTCCGGCCAGCAGCGGTAGACGGTGCCCGGCGCCTCGCGTCCGGCCCGGCCGGCCCGCTGCCGGGCCGCGGCCCGTGAGGCGCGTACGGTCGTCAGCGCGCTCAGGCCACGCGCATGGTCCATCCGAGGCTCGCGGGCAAGACCGCAGTCCACGACGATCCGTACGCCCGGGACGGTCAGGCTCGACTCGGCGACCGAGGTCGCCAGGACCACCCGCCGCCGTCGCCCCGTCGGCCCCGCGCCCGCGAGCACCGCGTCCTGCGCGGCCGCCGGGGCGCGCCCGTGCACCTGCAGCACCTCCGCGTCGGCGCCGCCGAGCAGCCCCGCGACCCGCGCGATCTCCCCGACGCCCGGCAGGAAGCACAGCACGTCCCCTTCCCGCTCGCGCAGCGCCCGCCGCACCACCCCCGCGACGTGGTCGAGGAGGGCGGGGTCCACCCGCATCCCGTGCGGCGGGCGGACGGGGCGCGCGGGCGGCGCCCACACCACCTCCACCGGATGGGACACGCCCTCGGCGGACACGACCGGCGCCGGCTCGCCGTCCGCGCCCAGCAGCCGGGCCCAGCCCTCCGCGTCCGTGGTCGCGGACGCGGCGATCAGCCAGAGGTCGGGCCGCAGGGTGGCCCGTACGTCCAGCAGGAAGGCGGCGGCCGTATCGGCGTCCAGGTGCCGTTCGTGGCATTCGTCGAGCACCACCGCGTCGACCCCGGCTAGCTCGGGGTCGCGCTGCAGCCGCTGCAGCAGCACACCGGTGGTGACCACCTCCACGACGGTCTCGCGGCTCACCCGCCGCTCCCCGCGCACCGTGAATCCGACCCGGCCGCCCGTCGCGTCCTCGCCCAGCAGCCACGCCATCCGCCGCGCGGCGGCCCGCGCCGCGATCCGCCGCGGCTCGGCGACCAGCACCCGCCGGGCGGGCCCGCCGTCCGCCGCCCCGGCGAGCGCCAGGGGCACCAGCGTCGTCTTGCCGGTCCCGGGCGGGGCGCACAGCACCGCCGCGCCCCGGTCGTCGAGCGCGCGCCGCAGGGCGGGCACGGCGTCGCGAACGGGAAGCGCTTCGAGCGCGTCGGTGCGGGGCGTACGGCGGACGGTCATCTGGTCATCCTGTCAGCCAGGAGGGGAGCCGGAGCGGAGGGGAACAGAGCGGAGCAGAAGGGGCCCGCCGCGCCCCCGCCCCGTCCCTCAGGCCCGCTCGCACACGAAGATCGCCGTCCCCGGGATCAGATTCCCGCGCAGCGGGGACCAGCCGCCCCATTCCTGGTCGTTCCAGGCGGGCCATTCCGGCTCGACGAGGTCGAGCAGCCTGAAGCCCCCCGCCACCACGTCCCGCACCCGGTCGCCCAGCGTCCGGTGGTGCTCCACATAGACGGCACGCCCCGTCTCGTCCTGCTCGACGTACGGCGTGCGGTCGAAGTAGGAGGCGGCGACGCTCAGCCCCTCGGGGCCGGGCTCGTCCGGGAACGCCCACCGTATGGGGTGTGTCACCGAGAACACCCACCGCGCGCCCGGCCGCAGCACCCGGTGGACCTCGCGCATCACCCGTACCGGGTCGGCAACGAAGGGGATCGCCCCGTACGCCGAGCAGGCGAGGTCGAACGAGGCGTTCCGGAAGGGGAGCGCCGTGGCGTCGGCCTGGACGAGCCCGATCGGCCCCAGGCTGGTCGTACGCGCTTCGGTATCGATCCTCAGCGCGTGCCGCAGCTGGCGATGCGAGATGTCGAGCGCCACCGGCCGCGCCCCCTGGGCCGCCAGCCAGCGCGAGCACTGTGCCGCGCCCGCCCCGACCTCCAGGACGTCCAGCCCCTTGAGGCCGTCAGCCGGACCGAGCAGCCCGGCCTCGGCCTCGTCGAGCCCTTCGGGGCCCCAGATGAAGCGGTCGTCGCCCAGGAAGCCGCCGTGCTCCTCCTGGTACTCGTCCGCGTTGCGGTCCCACCAGCCGCGGCTGGCCCGACTGGACTCCGCGTCGCCGGCGATCCGCCGGGTGGCTGTGGGCTCCTCCTCCGGCTCGCTCGCCATGGGAGCCATCGGAGTCGGGGGAGTCGGAGGACCTTCGGTGGCGCCGGGCGTACCGGGCTTGTCGGTTGCACGGGGCATGTGTTCTTGGACCATCGGGCGCGTCGTCGTACTCTCTGTATCGACCTGTGGCTGTGGGGAACGGCTGGACTCCGCGTCGCAGCACGGACCGTGCGACTTGCCGGGCTTGGGGCGAAATGTCCCGCGTGTGCTCTTCGTGCATTGACCATGCCCGGCTGCCCCCGTATGCTACAAGTTGCGCTGCGGGCCTGCGCGCCTCAGACGGAGCAGGCCGCGCTCGCATCTGTTGTATGTCCCTCGGTCACCGAGGCGCTTTTCGATCCCTCGGGAAGAGATCAACGCCTCCGAGGCTGTCCGGCTTCTGCAGTGCGATAACGGGTCCCGGCGTAGCAGTACCTACGACTTCATGTCCGTAACCGGAGCCCTTTCCCACATGACGAGCAGCACCGAGGCAACCCGCACCACCCCGCAGGTGGCGGTAAACGACATCGGTTCCGAGGAAGCCTTCCTCGCCGCGATCGACGAGACGATCAAGTACTTCAACGACGGCGACATCGTCGACGGCGTCATCGTGAAGGTCGACCGGGACGAGGTCCTGCTCGACATCGGTTACAAGACCGAAGGCGTCATCCCTTCTCGCGAGCTTTCGATCAAGCACGACGTCGACCCGAACGAGGTCGTGGCGGTCGGCGACGAGATCGAGGCCCTTGTCCTCCAGAAGGAGGACAAGGAAGGCCGCCTCATCCTGTCCAAGAAGCGCGCTCAGTACGAGCGTGCCTGGGGCACGATCGAGAAGATCAAGGAAGAGGACGGCATCGTCACCGGTACCGTCATCGAGGTCGTCAAGGGTGGTCTCATCCTCGACATCGGCCTCCGTGGCTTCCTCCCCGCCTCCCTGGTGGAGATGCGCCGCGTCCGCGACCTTCAGCCCTACGTCGGCAAGGAGCTCGAGGCCAAGATCATCGAGCTGGACAAGAACCGCAACAACGTGGTCCTGTCCCGCCGTGCCTGGCTGGAGCAGACCCAGAGCGAGGTCCGCCAGACCTTCCTCACCACCCTCCAGAAGGGCCAGGTGCGCTCCGGCGTCGTCTCCTCCATCGTCAACTTCGGTGCCTTCGTGGACCTGGGTGGCGTCGACGGTCTGGTCCACGTCTCCGAGCTGTCCTGGAAGCACATCGACCACCCGTCCGAGGTCGTCGAGGTCGGCCAGGAGGTCACGGTCGAGGTCCTGGACGTCGACATGGACCGCGAGCGCGTGTCCCTGTCGCTCAAGGCGACCCAGGAAGACCCGTGGCAGCAGTTCGCCCGGACCCACCAGATCGGCCAGGTCGTCCCGGGTAAGGTCACCAAGCTGGTGCCGTTCGGTGCGTTCGTCCGCGTGGACGAGGGCATCGAGGGTCTGGTCCACATCTCCGAGCTGGCCGAGCGCCACGTGGAGATCCCGGAGCAGGTCGTCCAGGTCAACGACGAGATCTTCGTCAAGGTCATCGACATCGACCTCGAGCGCCGTCGCATCAGCCTCTCGCTGAAGCAGGCCAACGAGGCCTTCGGTGCCGACCCGTCCGTGGTCGAGTTCGACCCGACCCTGTACGGCATGGCCGCGTCCTACGACGACCAGGGCAACTACATCTACCCCGAGGGCTTCGACCCCGAGACCAACGACTGGCTCGAGGGCTTCGAGACCCAGCGCGAGGCCTGGGAGACCCAGTATGCCGAGGCGCAGCAGCGCTTCGAGCAGCACCAGGCGCAGGTCATCAAGTCGCGCGAGGCGGACGAGCAGGCCGCTGCCGAGGCGGGCGGCGCTGCCCCGGCGCAGGGTGGCCAGGCGTCCGGCGGTTCGTACTCCTCGGAGTCGGCCGACAACTCCGGCGCCCTGGCGTCGGACGAGGCGCTGGCCGCGCTCCGCGAGAAGCTGGCCGGCGGCCAGAGCTGAGCTCGGCTGACCGGCTGAACGGTCGCTGACCGACGTAAGGCCCGCTCTCCTGGAGAGCGGGCCTTACGCATGCCCCGGCGTCGGGGTGCGCGTCCAGGTCCGTAAACGGCCCATGGATGGATGGCCCATGGGATGGCTAGGCGCCGCCCTGTACCGTCACGGAGTCGACCGTGACGCTCTCCGCCCTCTCGATCATGATGCCCTGACGGCCGCCGGTGACCGTGATGCCGCGGACCGTCCAGTACGAGGCGCCGTCGAGGTGCAGCCCGAACCCGTAGCCGTCGCCCGCCGTGAGCACCGCCTTCGGGGAGCCGGTGAGCGTGATCCGGGAGTCGGAAGTCCCGGAGGCGGTGATCACGAAGCCGCCGCGGTAGGTGCCGTCGGCGAGCTCGATGGTGTCGCCGGGGCTGGCCGCCGCGAGCGCGTCCTTGAGCTGGGCCGCGTCGGAGACGGGGATCGGCCGGACGGAGTGCTCATGGCCGTCCTCCGCGGCCGTCCCGGCGGCGACCAGCCCGCCCATGGCGAGGATCCCGGCGGCGGGCGCGGCGACGAGAGCACGCGTGCGGGTGGGGGTGCGGGAGTGCATGGGGGGTTCCGCCTTCCTGCCGTGGTCAGGGGTGGCACCTTCGTGACGCGTAAATGTTCTTGTGGCTGAACATGAGACGACAACGTGAACCTCTGACGGGTCGCGAAGCTAGGGGTGTCACCTGGGCGCGTCAACCCCTTCATGACGCCCTGTGACCGGTATTCGACCCGCGGCGAGAAGTGTGCATGGCGCATGAAAGGGTGTCGGGCGGCACCGCCGTCGCGTCGCCCGGCGCGGCCCCGACCCCCCACTGTCCTCAACGGGCCAGCGATCATGCCTATTTCGCGGGTGACTTCCCCAACTGCGCCGATGCCTGCGCGGCATGGTGCTGCCTCCTTCGCCCCCAATGCCGCCATCGCTGAGCGCCGCCGCGTACTGTCTTGATCCAGTCGGTTGTGCGGATGGCGCGAAGTCGAGGGTGGAGGCCGGGAATGCCGCGCCGCCGCCCGACGTTCCAGAAACGGAACACAAGGAGGAGCGGTCACAGTGCTAGATCCGCAGGATTTGTACGCATGGGAGCCGAGCGGACTCGCGGAAGTCGACGCGATAACCTCCCGGGACTCGGCCGGGCTGGTGCTGCTCTACCACTTCGACGGCTACATCGACGCCGGCGAGACCGGCGACCAGATCGTGCAGCGGCTGCTCGACGGCCTGCCGCACCAGGTCGTCGCCCGCTTCGACCACGACCGGCTCGTCGACTACCGGGCGCGCCGCCCCCTGCTCACCTTCAAGCGCGATCGCTGGACCGACTACGAGACCCCCGCGATCGAGCTGCACCTGATGCGTGACGCGACCGCGGCCCCCTTCCTGATGCTCTCCGGGCCCGAGCCGGATGTGGAGTGGGAGCGGTTCGCGGTGGCCGTGCGCCAGCTGATCGAGCGGCTGGGGGTGCGGCTGTCGGTGAACTTCCATGGCATCCCCATGGGCGTGCCGCACACCCGTCCCGTCGGCATCACCCCCCACGGCAACCGCACCGACCTGATGCCCGGTCACCGGGGCTACTTCGACGAGGCGCAGGTGCCCGGCAGCGCCGAATCCCTCATCGAGTACCGGCTCGCCGAGGCCGGCCTCGATGTGCTCGGCGTCGCCGCCCACGTCCCGCACTACCTGGCCCGCTCCGCCTACCCCGACGCGGCGCTGACCGCGCTGGAGGCGATCACGGCGGCCACCGGCCTGGTGCTGCCCGGCGCGGCCCATGCGCTGCGCAACGAGGCGCTGAAGACCCAGGAGGAGATCGAGCGGCAGATCTCGGAAGGGGACGAGGACCTTGTCGCGCTGGTCCGCGGCCTTGAGCACCAGTACGACGCGGTGGCCGGGGCGGAGAGCCGGGGCAGCCTGGTCGCCGAGCCGGTCGAGCTGCCCTCCGCGGATGAGCTGGGGGCCGAGTTCGAGCGCTTCCTGGCCGAGCGGGAGGGCGATGGGACGGCCTAGACCGCGTACGGCCCTGCGTCCGGGCCCCGCGTACGGCCTGGACCGGGCCCCGGAATGGCCCGTGCAGGGCCTGGACCGCGCTCGGTATGGACCGCATAGGCTGACCCCATGCTGAGGCTGGGACTCACGGGCGGAATCGGCGCGGGCAAGAGCGAAGTGTCGCGCATGCTGTCCTCGTACGGAGCGGTGCTGATCGACTCCGATCGGATCGCCCGCGAGGTGGTCGAACCGGGGACGCCCGGACTGGCGGCCGTGGTCGCCGAGTTCGGGCCCGGCCTCCTCACTCCCGACGGCGCCCTGGACCGCCCGAAGCTCGGCGGCATCGTCTTCAGTGACCCGGAGCGGCTGCGCGCGCTGAACGCGATCGTGCACCCCCTGGTCCGCGCCCGCTCCGCCGAGCTGGAGGCGGCCGCCGGGCCGGACGCCATCGTCGTCCACGACGTCCCTCTCCTCGCCGAGAACGGTCTGGCACCCCTGTACGACATGGTGATGGTCGTCGACGCGGCGCCCGGGACCCAGCTCGACCGGCTGGTGCGGCTGCGCGGTATGACGGAGGACGAGGCGCGGGCCCGGATGGCGGCCCAGGCGACGCGCGACGAGCGGCTGGCCGTGGCCGATGTGGTGATCGACAACGACGGTCCGCTGGAGGCGCTGGAGCCGCAGGTCAGAAAGGTCTGGGCGGATCTGGTCGAGCGCGCGGCGGGCGGCGCGCGGACCGAGGGCTGATCGAGGGCTGACCGACACCGCGGTGCGGTCGCGCCCGGGCTCTGGCGGGAATGCGCCGTATGGCGCCATTGTTGTGTAGCGCGTACCAACGATCACCCGTGCCGACGACTGCCCGTACCGACGACAACTCGTACGACGACTCGTCCGACGACCAGCGCGCGCCGACGGTGATCGTCAGCGCGTTCCGGGAAGGAAACGGTTGTGCCCGAGCCCACGCCCGAGACCCATGTCATCGACTACCGTGCCGCCGAGCAGCTGCTGGCAGCCCGCGACCCGCGCGGCGCGGTGAAGCTGCTCGACTCGGTCATCACCGCCCACCCCGAGAACACCGCGGCCCGGCTGCTGCGGGCGCGCGCCTTCTTCGGCGCGGCGCAGCTGCGAGCGGCGGAGCTGGAGTTCCAGCTCGTCCTGGAGCGCGAACCGGACAACGCGTTCGCACACTTCGCCCTCGGCCGCACCCTGCAGCGAGCCAACCGCCCCGCCGAGGCCACCCGCCACTTCCGCCTGGCGGCGGCCCTCGACCCGCGCCCGGACTTCGTCAAGGCCGCGCGCTTCGGCGAAAACGACTGAGCCTCGGCCCCCGCCGGCCCGTCGGATACGGGCCGCGCACCGGCGCGTACGGCGGCACATCCCGGCCGGGCTGGTAGTGCGGCCCCTGCCGGATGTGCCGGACGACCAGGACCAGATCGGTGAGGGTCACGGCGGCCAGCACCCCGCAGACGGCCGCCCAGCCGGGCCGGTGGACCAGCCAGAAGGCCACCGTGCCCGCGACGGTCCAGGCCAGCCCCCACAGGGCCAGCGCACACCGCATGCGCAGCGGGCTGCGCGCATGCAGCGGCTCGTCGCCCGTACGGATCAGTCGGCTCGGCATGGCGCACCATCTCCCACTACCTACCACTACGAATCTAACGCCGTACTCCCCCCGCGATCCCGGATCCGCGACCGGATCCGCCATCTGGGATCATGGCCCGAACACCTGAGCATCTGAGCACCCGAGCATCTGAGCACCTGAGCACATCGATCAGCGCAGACCTCGGGCGACACCCCGGGCGATGAGGAGCCGCGCGATGATCCGCGAGTCATGGGACGAGACGGCCGCCAGGCGGGCCCGTATTCGCGGCTGCTTCCTCGGGGGCGCGATTGGCGACGCCCTGGGCAACCCGATCGAGTTCCTGTCCCTTCACAGGATCCGCGAGACCTACGGGCCGGAGGGGATCACCGCTCTCGTCCCGGACTCGGAGGGCGTCGTCGGCCGGATCACCGACGACACCCAGATGACCATGTTCACCGCCGAGGGGATGATACGGGCCTGCGCCAGGTCCACGGCCAAGGGCATCGGCGGCGCCGAGATCGCCATCGTGCGCCATTCCTATCTGCGCTGGCTCGACACCCAGAACCACCCCGCGCCGCCGCCCCCGCGGCAGGACCAGGACCTGGTCCGCTCCGGCTGGCTGCGCGAGCAGCAGTGGCTGTACGCCCGCCGCGCCCCCGGCGGCGCCTGCCTGTCCGGCCTCACCCAGGAGCACATCCCCTCGTCCTCCGACCCCCTCGACGGCACCCCCGGCCCGGTGAACACCAACTCCAAGGGCTGCGGCACGGTGATGCGCTCCGCCCCCTTCGGCCTCATCGGCACGGGCGCCCGCGAGTCGTTCGAATTCGCCGCCCGCTGCGCCCAGATCACCCATGGCCACCCAACCGGCTACTACGCCGCCGGCGCCCTGGCCGCGATCATTGCCCTCATCCTCGACGGCGATTCCCTGGAGGGCGCCGTCCTCCGCACCCTGGAACTGCTCAGCCGCTACCCGGGACACGAGGAGACGAGCGCCGCGCTGCGCAAGGCCGTCGACTTGGCCGCGCAGGGCGAGCCCACCCCGGAGAAGGCCGAATCGCTCGGCGGCGGCTGGGTCGCCGAGGAGGCCCTGGCCATCGCGGTCTACTGCGCCCTGGCCCATACGGCGCCGCGGCGCTCCCTCTACAGCAAGGGCGGCGGGACCGGCTACGACCCCAAGTGGCGGCGTACCCCCTTCCAGAAGGCCATGCTGCTGTCCGTCAACCACTCGGGTGACAGCGATTCGACGGGCTCCATCTGCGGCAATCTGCTCGGCGCCCACTACGGCGACCTCCGACTGCCCCCGATGTGGCTGACGCAGATCGAGGGCCGGGGCACCATCGCTGAACTCGCCGACGACTTCTCCTCCGTGTTCCACCAGTCGATCGAGATGTACGAGTTCGACGGCATGGTCTTCCCGCGCTCCCGTTACCCCCTCTACTGAGCTGCCCGGGCCGTCGAACAAATCGTTCGATCGCTGTCACACCCGCCTGTTAACGTGCGGGTGTGGCGAAACTCAATCAGATCATCGCCGTGGAGAAGGGCGTCAAGTCCAAGTCGCAGCAGGACCTGACGGCCGCCCACCACGGTCTTCAGAAGCCGGCCCTGCTGGCCGGTATATCCCGTACGTACCAGCCCAAGGACGAGGAGGGCGAGCAGCTGCCGCCCGAGTCGACCCGGGTGCAGGTCAAGGCCGAGGACGTGCTCCGCGACACCGCGGCCATCCTCACCCGGCTCTTCGACGTCACCGCCACCAAGGACTGGTCGAACTGCACGGCGAGGGCGGATGTGACGGTCGAGGGCCGCACCCTTCTGCGTGACGTCCCGGTCTCCTATCTCCTCTTCCTCGAGAAGCAGTTGACCGATCTCAACGCCCTCGTCCGCAAGCTCCCGGTGCTCGACGCCGCCGAGTCCTGGTCGCTGGACCCCTCCACGGACTCCTGGAAGACCGACCCGGTCCGCACCGTCCGCACAAAGAAGGTGCCCCGCAACCACGTCAAGGCGGAGGCCACGGACAAGCATCCGGCCCAGGTCGAGGTCTACTACGAGGACATCCCGGTCGGCTACTGGACCACCGTCAAGTTCTCCGGCGCCCTGCCCGCCCGCCGCGTCAATGAGCTGCTGGACCGCGTGGAAAAGCTCCAGCAGGCGGTCAAGTTCGCCCGCGAGGAGGCGAACGGCGCGGAGGCCGTCGACCAGCGCGTCGGCGACGTGGTCTTCGGTTACCTCTTCGGGTAGCGTGATGAACTCCCCGTCCGCCCGAGCGCGGGCGGGGTGCGCGAGGAGCGCAAGCTGAAGCTGAAGCTTGTCGTGACGGCGCGGTTGTCAGTGGAGGTTCAAATCCTCCTCCCGGCGCTCACCCACGGGCCGGGATAGCCCAAGTCAGGCAGAGGCAGACCGCATCAATCTCAGACTCTCGCTCCAGACTCAGCATTCGCCGCCGATCGCCGGATCGACCGGGCCCGGGCCCCAGTCGTCGGATGCCGGTTCAAGTCCGGCCCGTGCAGCTTCGATGCGCGGTAGTTCAAAGGTAGAACACGACGGCATGAGACTGACCTGTGCTCTCAACCGAGTCGGCGTGCGCAATTGGGCGGCATCACGGGGCTCGGGGGCAGGCTACGCCCCCGGGCCCGCTCCGTATGGGTGGACCACCATCAGGCGGGCCGTGCCGTAGCGCCCGTACGCCAGGGCGGAGGCCGAGGCCCCGGCGCCCCGGTCGACCTCGGCCCTCACCCGTACCCCCAACCCTTTACTCGTACTCCGTGCCGCCCTTGCGGGTCAGATACGCGCCACTGACCACCTTGGCGATGGCCCGTCCGCCGAGCACGGAGCTGTGCCGCTCGCTCACCGCCCGGACCACCACCCCCTCCCGGATGTGCACCCCGCTTCCGGAGACGGTCTCGCGCCCCTCGGCCAGCTCCAGCACCCGCCCGGCGTCGTACGGCCCGGTGTACAGCGTCGGCACCACCGGCAGCCCGCCGTCCAGCACCTTCGCCAGCTCCTCCGGATCCAGCCAGCGCGACCGCCCGTCGACGTCCACCGCGATGTCGAACACCGCGTACCCGGGCACCCCGCGCCGGCTGTCGGCCCCGTACTCGAGGTCCTGCACCCCGCCCCCGTACACCTCGCCGAAGATCCCGACCCGCGCCGCACCCAGCTCGGCGGCCACCCGGGCCGCCACCGCGGGCACGCCGTGGCCGCGTACGGCCCGCCAGTACAGGTTCTTCTCGTCCTCCACCAGCGCCAGCCGCTGCGCCCCCAGCCCCTTCGACGTCACCCGCACCTCCCCGCCATCCGCGACGTACGTCAGACAGCAGGCCGTACCGTGCAGCTTCTCGGTGACCGCGACGGGCTCGCCGTCCTCGAACACGTCCGGGTAGCGCTTGAGGTTCTCGATGTCGATCCAGGGCATCAGATCCGGCGCGGGCTCCACCTGTCCGCTCATCGCGATCGGCACCGGCGGCACCCACTTGACGATCCCGAGCCGCTCGGCGAAGTCCTCGCCCTCCCGCGCCGCCCGCTCCAGATCCACTTCCGCCAGCGCCTGCGGCCGGCACACCAGCCCCTGTGACAGCTCCCCGCGCAGCCGGATCGCCTTGACCCGGTTGTGCGCGGCCCCCGCCAGCCTCCCCGTCAGCCCCAGCTCGGCGATCAGCTCATCGGGCAGTACGGCCTGCTCCGGCACATATACGGCGAACTCGCCCGACCGGAAGGCCCCCTTGGCCACCACGGCCCGGTAAAGACCCACTTGCGCCAGTTCCAGTGCGTCGGCGTTCGGATGCTCATGAATGGTCAGCCGCTCAGCGGTGACACGCAGCGTCGACATGCTTGGGACCCCCCGTCCCTCGTTCAGTGGTGTGCCACCACTGTGGTGCGCGGACGAGCGGGGTGGCCACCGAATTTGCGGCGGCGGGGACGAAGGGGATGTAGTCAGGCCGTGCGTTGGTTCTCCGCGCGGTCCCCGCGGATCCAGCGCTGGATCTTGCGCAGGAAGGGGTAGCGCTCGCGCTGCTCGCGGGCGCTGCGGTCGAGCTCTTCCATCAGACGCATGGAGCGCTGCTCCATGTCCAACTCGTCGAGGATCCGGTCGATCTCGGCGAGCAGGGCCCCATGGAGCTGCCACTGGCGCGGATGCTGCTGGACGCGCTGGAGCAGGGCCTCGGCGGCCTCGTCGCGGCTCGAATGGGCCTTGGTGAGCTCGTTGGCCAGCCGCGACTCGGCCTCCTCGGCGTTGGCGCTGACCTGGGTGGTGACCAGGACCGCGAAGCTCTCGACGGCCGAGGCGAGGTGGACGAAGAGGTCTTCCAGGGCGGCCGCCACATCGGGCGGGAAGAGGGGTTCGTCCATGCGCTTCTTGGCGAGGTCGGTCAGGGTGCGGGCCAGGACGCGCAGCACGACCATGCAGATCTCCAGGGTGTCCAGGCCGGTGCGCAGCACGACGCGGTAGAGCAGCCCCTCCTTGACGCGGGGGTTGAGCCGCACGCTGTCCTCCGCCTGCCGGAGGGCGGCGTCCACCTGGGCGATGTCCTGGTCGAGGCGGCGGGCCTCGTGGAGCCGGGCGGCGGCGCGTTCGACGGGGGTGTGGCCACCCAGTTCCTCGCCGATGTGCAGCAGCAGCCGGCGCATCCGGCGGGCCAGGTCCTCGATGGATGCGCCCGCGCTCTCGACCCACACCGGCGGGGCGAACAAGAGGTTGAAGGCCAGCCCCACCCCGGCGCCGATGAGCGTCTCCAGAATCCGGTCCCAGGCCGTGGTCGCGACCCGGGTCACGCCGAGGACCAGCATGGCGCTGATCGCCACCTCGACGGTGAACTCGCTCACCCGCACGAAATGGCCGACGGTCAGCGCGACCAGGATGATCAGCCCCAGACTCCACCAGGTCAGGCCCACCAGCGCGCTGAACCCGATCGCGATGATCACGCCGACGACCACGGAGTTCACCCGTCGGACGCCGGTGGTGATGGTGGCGTAGAGGGTGACCTGCACCACCAGCAGGGCGGTGAGCGGTGCGGTGAGCGGGGCCGGTTCACTGCTCAGCTTGAGGGCGACGACGTACGCGATGGTCGCGGCGGCCGTCGAACGCAGCGTCTGTACGACGACCGGGTCCTTCCGCCGCTTGACGAGGTCCGCCACCGGGTCGAGAACATCTGGCACCTTCTGCCCCTTCCCGCATCAGAAGTCACAAAGGCATCAGTACGTCGGCTTGCCACCTGAGCGGACCCTCACACGCCACGCGGAACCACGGACGGGCTAACGTGTGGGCCGTGATCACGCCATTCAACGAACACGGCGACGCCGCCCCGCTGCCGGGCAGCACCGGCCCCACCGCCACGGTGGAGGCACAACCGCGCCAGGTCGGCCGGGTGCGCACGCAGTACGCGCCGGACCCGGACGGCGACCCGGACCCCGGGGAGATCGTCTGGACCTGGGTGCCGTACGAGGAGATGGACGGCCGCGGCAAGGACCGGCCGGTGCTCGTCGTCGCCCGGGAGCGCGGCGGGACCCTGCTCGCCGTACAGCTCTCGAGCAAGCGGCACGACGGCGACCGCGAGTGGGTGGCCATCGGGGCCGGGCCCTGGGACCGGGCCGGACGCGACTCGTGGGTGGACCTCGACCGGGTGCTCCGGGTGCACCCCGAGGGCATGCGCCGCGAGGCCTGCGCCCTGGACCGGCCGCGCTTCGACCGGGTCGTGGCCCGGCTGAGGCAGCGGTACGGCTGGAGCTGAGCGCGGAGCCTCCGGTTCGCGGCGGGTCAGCCGTCGGCCAGCGCCAGCAGCTTGGTGACCGTGTTCCAGTTGCGGGCCGTCATCGTGACGCCGAGCGGCGCCTGCGTGACCTTCGCCGCCAGCTTGGAGCGGCCGGAGCCGTCCGGGGTGCGCAGATAGATCTCCCGGCCGGCCAGGCGGAACTCCTCCGGGGCGTACGAGGCCAGGTCCAGGGCGTCCAGCGGGGCCGTGTCGGCCGGGGCGGCCGACAGGAACACCACATGCAGCGTCTTGGGCTCGGCCGTGGCCTCGGGGTAGGGGTTCGCCTCGACGATGGCGGCGAGCTCGTCGCGGGTGCGTATGACCACTGGCACCGTCAGTCCGAGGTCGGCGGTGATGCGGTCGGCGATCGTACGGGCCGTCCGCTCGGGCGGGGTGCCGGGGTCGGCGAAGACGATGTTGCCGGTCTGGAGGTGGACGGTGACGTCGTCGAACCCCAGGTCCCGCATCAGCTCGCGCTGCCGGGCCATCGGGAACTTGTTGTGGCCGCTGACATTGATGCCGCGCAACAGTGCGATCTGGGACGACATGGCGGGGACTCCTCCGGAAGGGATGAGCGGATCCTACGCTCGCATCCAGTGGCGTGACTCAGCGAAGCGCCCCGCCGTACCTGCATGATGGGGGCTGTGCGGCTCGAAGCGATCTCCTGGGAACGGCTGACCGGCGCGCTCGCCGACCGCGTCGCGGATCTGACGGCGGCGGACGGCAGCCCCTGGCTGAGGGTGGCGGTCGACGGGGCGCCGGCGGCGCGTACCGGGGAACTGGCGGAGGGGCTGGCCGAGGCGCTGCGGGTGCGGGGGCGGCCGGCGCTGGTGGTCGCGGCGGGTGGCTTTCTGCGCGCGGCGTCGCTGCGCTACGAGTACGGGCGGCGGGACGCCGATGCGTACTACGACATGTGGCTGGACACGGGCGCCCTGTGGCGTGAGGTCTTCGACCCGCTGGAGCCCGCGCCGCGCGGCACGGGGCGGGTGCTCCCCGATCTGTGGGATCCGGTGGCCGACCGGGCCACCCGCTCCCCGTACGTCGAACTGCCGCCGGGCGGGGTGCTGCTGCTCCATGGCACGCTGCTGCTGGGGCGCTGGTTCCCGTTCGACCTGTCGGTGCATCTGCGGCTGTCCCCGGCCGCGCTCGCCCGCCGCACGGACGAGGACGAACAGTGGACGCTGCCCGCCTTCGCGCGTTACGAGGAGGAGGCGCGGCCCGCGGAGACCGCGGATGTGGTGGTCCGCGCGGACGATCCGCGCCATCCGGCCTGGAGCGGACCGGGCGTGTGAACGCCGTGCGCCGCGCCCCTGTGGGGGCGAGGCGCACGGCGCCAGGAGTGTGAGTCCGGCGGGGGGTGGCTACGCCGGCGGGCACTCCTTCCACGCGAAGTGGTACGTGGTGCTCACGCTGCCGTCCGTCGAGTCCATGGTCATGAAGCTCGTCGTGTTGGTCGTGTCCGAGGTACCGGCGTTGACCCGCAGCTCGGTGTTGATGTTGAAGTTCCGCAGCGCACCGCAGGGGGCCCATTCCACGGTGGCGATGTCGGAGACGTCGGTCGCCTGCCAGTTGTCGTCGAAGACGCCCGTGAACTCATGGGATTTCGCCGCCGTATTCGACGATCCCTGGAAGTAGTACGAGGCCTTCTCGACGCTGGTCGCGCCCTTCTCCAGGTGCGCATAGCCGCGGTAGTCCACGCTGGCGATCGCGTACGTGAAGCCCTGCGGCACATGCACGACAAGGTTGAGCTGGCAGTTCTTTCTGAAGTCGGTCGGCTTGGCGCCCTTGCCCACTTGGGCGAGATAGTCGCTGTAGGTGACCGTGAACGCCGTGTTGTCGGGCGATACGGCCACCGCCGCGGTGCCCGCCGGACAGCCCGAACCGTTGACCGTCGCGACCGTGATCACGATTTTGTCGGGCGGCGGGTTGTCGAACGGCGATTGCGCGGACGCGGGCTGAGAGGAAACGAGTGCCGTGGCGAACAAAGCCGCGGCCACGCCTCCTTTGAACGTTGCACCGGGCATGATTCTCCATTCGATCGTCTGTGGACGACGACGGAAAGCCGGGCAGGCTCCCACGCCGCCCTGGCTGGTGGAGTTTCGCGCCTTACCGGACGGAAGGACATTCCTTCCAGGCGATGTGGTAAATCGTGTTGTTGCTGCCGTCGGTCGAGTCCATGGCCATGAAGCTGGTGCTGCCCGCCGGCGAGGTACCCGCGTTCACCCGCAACTCGGTGTTGATGTTGAAGTTGCGTTCCACGCCGCAGGGCGCCCAGACCAGGGCGCTGTAATCGGTGGAGTCGCGGGTCTGCCAGTTGTCGCTGTACGGACCGTTGAAGTCATGGGTCCGCGATGTCGTGTCCGCCGAACCCTGGAAGTAATAACTCGCCTTCTCGGTGCCTTTCGCTCCCTTCTCCAGGTAGGCGTAGCCGCGGTAGTCGACGCTGGCGATGGCGTACGTGAAGCCCTGCGGTACGTGGACGCCCAGGTTGAGCTGGCAGTTCTTACGGATGTCGGTCGGGTCCGCACCCGCGCCGACCTGGGCGAGATAGTCGCTGTAGGTCACCGTGAAGGCCGTGTTGTCGTTGGAGACGGCGACGGCGGCGGTCCCTTTGGGGCAGCCCGATCCGTTCACGGTGTTGATGGTGACCTGGATCTTCTCGGTCGGCACATCGGTGACCGACGCGCCCTGCGGGGAAATACCCGTTGCGAATAACGCCGCGACCGCGCCGCCGGCGAGCAGGCCAAAAGACATGGTTCTCCTATCGAGGGTCGATCAAGCGGTGGGTGAAGCCGTGGGGACGGGTTTTGCCGGGGGTGTGGTGCCAGGGGTGTGGCGCATGCCGACGCGCGCTTTCGGCGCGATTTCGTCGGATGTTTGGATGTCCGGATGTCCGGTAGTAGCCGCGGGCATATGCGGTCGTCCGCGGTTCTTCACGGTATTTCCGGGAAGGCCTTAACCGCTGTGTGGGGGAAAGCGGTGCAGCCTTCAAGAAAGGAGCGCGCTCGCAGTGTCATGCGCGTGGTCAGTGCGCATTGGGAGCGATCTAAAGATAGGAGCGAAACGTGTCCACGACAAGACGGGTGGAGTTTTCCGGAACAAGATATTTCCCAGGCGGCATCCAGGCACAGAGCCGGACACAGACCCCAGCTCGGAGCCGTGCACGGATCCCGGCTCCGAGCCCGGTTCAGAAGAGTGGCTGCGGAAGGATCCCTTCCAGAGCCAGGAGCGTGCGCTTGGTCTCCAGGCCGCCGCCGAAACCACCTATGCCGCCGCCGCTTTCGACGACGCGATGGCAGGGCACCACGACCGGCAGCGGATTGCTGCCCATGGCCACCCCCACCGCCCGCGCGGCGCCCGGGTCGCCGACGCGGTCGGCGAGCTCCCCGTAGCCGACGACCGTGCCGTACGGGATGTGGTCGGCGAGCTCGCGCAGGACGCGGCGGTTGAAACCGGTGGTGAGGGACCAGTCCAGGGGGACGGTGAACTCGCGCAGCCCGTCGGCGAAATAGCTCTCCAGCTGGTGCACGGCCGACCCGAGATGGGCGACGCGGTCCGGTACGGCTCCGGCCGCGGAGTCGGCCGGCGAGCCCGCCCCGAAAGCAGGGTCGGGCTCCGGGGCCGTGCCGAGCCGGGCGGTGAGCCGGGAGACGGCCTTGGCAGCCGTCGCGCCGTCGGCGTGGAAGACGACCTGGGCCAGGCCCTGATCCGTCGTCGCGAGCAGCAACGGGCCGATGGGGGAGTCGAGCACGCTCCAGCACCATGCGCGGGCCTCGCGCCGCTCCGTCGGCCCGTCCTGCTCCGCCGAGATCGCCGGCCCCGGCCCTTCTGAGATCGTCACGGGTCCAGCCTAGGCGCGGGGACCGACAACGCCTCCCCGCGCCCAGGCCGCGACGCCGCGACGCCGCCGCTACGAGACCGCCGCCGGGGCGCCCGGCACCTCGTAGCCCGCGTCCTCCAGCGCGTCCCGCACCACGTCCGGGTTGTTGGTGATGATCCCGTTCACGCCCATATGCGCGACGTCGACCGCCGTCTGCGCGTCGTTCACCGTCCAGGCGTAGACCTCGAACGGGCGGCCGTGCGCGCCGTCCACCTCGTGGACCGCGTCGACGTAGTCGGCGTCGATGGTCTTGTAGCTCGGATTGATCTGGTCGGCGAATTCCGCGTAGGTCGCCAGGTCCTCGACGGCGGGTGTGCCGAGGAAGCCGGTCTTGACATCCGGTCGCAGGTCGTGGACCTGCTTCACGGCGTCCGCGCCGAAGCTCTGGACGATCAGCTTGTGCTGGACATGGCGGCGGTCCAGCCAGCCCGCTCTGCGCAGCTCGCGCAGCGTCTGGCGCTCGATGTCCGGATACAGCTCGGGGGCCTTGAGCTCCAGGAGGAGCTTCTGGTGGTTGTGTTCCACCCGATCGAGGTAGTCCTCGAGGGTCGGCACCCCCTCGCCCGCGAACTTGGGGCTGAACCAGCTGCCCGCGTCGAGTTGCTGGATCTCGTCGAGGGTGAAGTCGGAGATCTTCCAGGGGGCGCGGTCCGGAAAGACTTCCTCGACGTCCGTGGTCCGGTTCAGCGTGGTGTCGTGCATGACGATCAGCTCGCCGTCCTTGGTCCGCTGGACGTCGTTCTCCACCCAGGTGATGCCGAGGTCGTCGGCCGCGTCGACGGCGGCGAGCGTGTTCTCCGGGGCGTAGGCGGAGGCGCCTCGGTGGGCGACGGTGACGGTGTGGCGCGACTGGTCGGTGGCTTGATCGGCGTGGTCGAGGTGATCGACTCGATCGACGTGGTCGGCTTGTTCGGCCCGGGCGGCCGCCGGTGAGAGGAAGAGCGCGGACATACCGATGAGCGCGCCTGTGAGGGCGGCGGCGGGGCGGATGCGCATACGGACTCCTCGCGTCGTCTGACTCGCGTGACTCGCGGACGGGCAGAGGGTCCCAGTCGTGCCGTCCCGAAGGATAGGTGGTGGTTGGACAGAGTGAAGCACGGTCCCGCCGGGCGCCCCGTCGTGGCGCGAGAGGGGTCACCCGTCCACGGTTCCGGGTTCGGCCGGTCGGCCGGTCGGCCGTTGTCAGTGGTGGGTCGTACGGTGGGTGTCATGCGGCCCGTATCTCAGATCGAACGCAAGGTGGCGCCTTTCGAGGTCGTCAGCCCGTACCAGCCCAGCGGCGACCAGCCGACGGCGATCGCCGACCTGGAGCGGCGCATCCGCGCTGGTGAGAGCGATGTTGTACTGCTCGGCGCGACCGGCACCGGAAAGTCGGCGACCACTGCGTGGATGATCGAGAAGCTCCAGCGCCCGACCCTCGTCATGGCGCCCAACAAGACCCTCGCCGCCCAGCTCGCCAATGAGTTCCGCGAGCTCCTGCCGAACAATGCGGTCGAGTACTTTGTGTCGTACTACGACTACTACCAGCCAGAGGCGTATGTCCCGCAGTCGGACACATACATCGAGAAGGACTCCTCGATCAACGAGGAGGTCGAGCGGCTGCGCCACTCCTCGACGAACTCGCTGCTCACCCGGCGTGACGTGGTCGTGGTGGCATCCGTCTCGTGTATCTACGGCCTGGGCACCCCGCAGGAGTACGTGGACCGCATGGTGCCGCTGAAGGTCGGCCAGGAGATCGACCGGGACCAGCTGCTGCGCCGCTTCGTCGACATCCAGTACGCGCGCAACGATATGGCGTTCACCCGCGGCACCTTCCGGGTCCGCGGCGACACCATCGAGATCTTCCCGGTCTATGAGGAGCTGGCCGTCCGGATCGAGATGTTCGGCGACGAGATCGAGGCGCTGTCCACGCTCCACCCCCTCACCGGCGAGGTCATCAGCGACGACCAGGAGCTGTATGTGTTCCCGGCCACCCACTATGTGGCGGGGCCCGAGCGCATGGAGCGGGCCATCGCGGGGATCGAGACCGAGCTGGAGCAGACCCTGGCCCGGCTGGAGAAGCAGGGCAAGCTGCTGGAGGCCCAGCGGCTGCGGATGCGTACGACGTACGACATCGAGATGATGCGCCAGATCGGCACCTGCTCCGGCATCGAGAACTACTCCCTGCACATCGACGGCCGCGAGCCCGGATCCCCGCCGCACACCCTGCTGGACTACTTCCCGGAGGACTTCCTCCTGGTCATCGACGAGTCCCATGTCACCGTCCCGCAGATCGGCGCGATGTACGAGGGCGACGCCTCCCGTAAGCGGACGCTGATCGAGCACGGCTTCCGGCTGCCGTCCGCGCTCGACAACCGCCCGCTCAAGTGGGAGGAGTTCCTGGAGCGCACCGGCCAGACCGTCTATCTCTCCGCGACCCCCGGGCCGTACGAGCTCTCGCGCGGTGACGGCTTTGTGGAGCAGATCATCCGCCCGACCGGCCTGGTCGACCCCGAGGTCGTCGTCAAGCCCACCGAGGGGCAGATCGACGATCTGATCCACGAGATCCGCACGCGTACGGAGAAGGACGAGCGCGTCCTGGTCACCACCCTCACCAAGAAGATGGCCGAGGACCTCACGGACTACATGCTCGAGCTGGGCATCCAGGTCCGCTATCTGCACAGCGACGTGGACACCCTGCGCCGGGTGGAGCTGCTGCGCGAGCTGCGCGCGGGCGAATACGACGTCCTGGTCGGCATCAACCTGCTGCGTGAGGGCCTGGACCTGCCGGAGGTCTCGCTGGTCGCGATCCTCGACGCCGACAAGGAGGGGTTCCTGCGCTCCGGCACCTCGCTGATCCAGACCATCGGCCGCGCCGCTCGTAACGTCTCCGGCCAGGTGCATATGTACGCCGACAAGATCACTCCGGCGATGGAGAAGGCCATCGACGAGACCAACCGGCGCCGGGAGAAGCAGGTCGCCTTCAACAAGGCCAATGGGATCGACCCGCAGCCGCTCCGCAAGAAGATCGGCGACATCGTGGCGACCATCGCCCGCGAGGAGATCGACACCAAGGAGCTGCTGGGCACCGGCTACCGCAAGACCGACGGCAAGGGCGCCAAGGGGCAGGCGAAGGCCCCGGTGCCCGCTCTCGCCGGGCAGCGGGCGGGGAACACCGGCAAAGCTGCCAAGGGCGCCAAGGGGGCCAAGGACGGGCAGCTGACGGACCGTCCGGCCGCCGAACTCGCCGAGCTGATCGAGGAGATGACCGACCGGATGCGGGCCGCGGCCGCCGAGCTGCAGTTCGAGATCGCGGCCCGGCTGCGTGACGAGGTGGGGGAGCTGAAGAAAGAGCTGCGCCAGATGAGGGAGGCCGGGCTGTCCTGACCCCTGAGGTGTGCCGCGCCCGGTCCGTGCCGCCCGGTGTGTTGCAAGACCGACACAAAAGCCGGTGGGGGCGGTTGGGGGGCTTGTCCCAGTGCATAGGGTTCAAGCAGGCCGTGCGGACCGGGCGGCCGCGGGGAATCGAGAAACGAGAGTAGGGACAGCGCGTGACGGTCAACATGTCCAAGGGACAGGCCATCAGTCTGCAGAAGGCCGACGGGGGCACCCTGACCGCGGTGCGGATGGGACTTGGCTGGCAGGCGGCGCCCCGCCGCGGGCTGTTCGGTTCCCGCACGCGGGAGATCGACCTCGATGCCTCGGCTGTCCTGTTCGCCGACAAGCAGCCGGTGGACGTCGTCTTCTTCCGCCACCTGGTCAGCGACGACGGCTCGGTGCGCCACACCGGCGACAACCTGGTGGGCGGCGCCGGCCAGGGCGGCGACGACGAGGCCATCCTGGTCGATCTGCAGCGGGTGCCGGTGCACATCGACCAGATCGTCTTCACGGTGAACTCCTTCACCGGCCAGACCTTCGCCGAGGTGCAGAACGCGTTCTGCCGGCTGGTGGACGAGACCAACGGCCAGGAGCTGGCCCGTTACACCCTCACCGGTGGCGGGCAGTACACCGCGCAGATCATGGCCAAGGTGCAGCGCGCCGGCTCCGGCTGGCAGATGAAGGCCGTCGGCGAGCCGGCCAACGGCCGTACCTTCCAGGACCTGATGCCGCACCTCCTGCCGCACCTGTGAGCAGCTGAATCCGTCGGCCCGGTAGGCGCATCCGCCCACCGGGCCGACGTGCTCCCGGCGCCATAGGCACCGAGCACACACGCACAAGCACTGATCGCACGTACAAGCACTCAACGCACATTTCAATACGGCGAAACACAACGAGGGGACGCACCCATGACGGCCGAGCTGGTCCGAGGGCAGAACCATCCACTGCCCCAGACCCGTTTGGAGATCCGGGTCTCGGCGGGCCATCCGATCGTGGCCGGGGTGACCCTCGGCGACGAGCAGGGCACAGTACGGGGGACCGAATGGGTCGCCCATCCCGCCGCGCCGCAGCTTCCGGGCATCGATGTGCCCAAGCAGGCCGCGGCGGACCACCGGCTCGCCGTGGACCTCGGCGCGATGCCCGAGGACGTCCACCGGGTCAATGTCCTGCTGGCCCTGCCGGCGGGCGTCGGCGGCCCCACCCGCTTCGGCGCCATGCCCGCGCCGTTCATCGCCGCCACCGGCCTGGATGGCACCGAGGTCGCCAGCTACACCATCACCGACCTGGACTCGGAGTCCGCGGTGGTCGCCCTGGAGCTGTACCGCCGGCAGGGCGCCTGGAAGGTGCGCGCCGTCGGCCAGGGGTACGCGGGCGGGCTGGCCGCGATGCTGCAGGACCAGGGGCTGTCGGAGGCCGTCGAGCTCGCCGCGCGGATCAATGACGCGATCGCCCAGGGCATGGCCCGCTCGGTCGCCCCGCCGCCGCCCCGCCCGGAGGGCGAGGGGCGGGTGCGCACGGCCACGGCCGGCGGCAGCGGCCCGATGGGCGAGCCCGCCGCCGCGCCGCAGCAGGCCCCCGCGGGCACCGCCGCCGGAGCCGCGCCCGGTTCGGGCGGTCCGGGCGCGGGCGGATCGGCCTCGGGCGGATCGGTCAACTACCAGCACCCCAGCCGCCGTACGTCCGCGCCGCCCACGCCCCCTCCGGCCGCCCCGCCCGCCCGGCCGGGACAGCCCGCCCAGCCCGTCGCGGGCGACGCCTCCGGCTGGACCATGGACGAGCGGCTCTACAACCAGGTCTGGGGCATGTTCGAGGACCTGGCGCGGACGACCGCGGCGTACCGCAGCGCCGTCGACTTCGCCGACTCCCGTATGGAGAAGGAGCTGGACGGGGTCCTGTCCGACCCGCGCACCCGCTTCGGCCCGGCCGCCGACTCGGCCCGCGCGGAGGCCCGTACCAAGCACACGGCCTTGGTCGAGCAGGCCCGCGCGGCCCTCGACCGGGATCTGGCCCAACTCGCCGCCGAGGCCGAGGTGGTCGAGCCCGCGCTGCCCCCGGCGTTCGCGCGCTGGGACAGCCCGGTCTGGCAGGCATATCAGGTGCCCATGGAGATCCCCATGGCGCTGCGCCTGGGGGAGCTGCATCTCCCGGAGCGGAGTGATCTGCGCATCCCGATGCTGGTGCGGCTGCCGCTGGAGCGCGGGCTGTGGATCGACAGCGGGCGGGACGCCCTGTCCGACGCGGCGCTGGTGGACTCCGGGGAGCTGCGCCGGCTGGCCGCGGACACGGCGGTCGCGCATGCCGCGCGGCTGCTGGCGGTCTATCCGGCGGGCGAGTTCACGGTCCATGTGATCGACCCGGCGGGGTCGGCCGCCGGGTCCTTGGCCCCGCTGCTGAGCTCCGGCGTGCTGCGCGAGCCGCCCGCCTCCGGCGCCCAGGGGGTGAGCGCGATGCTCGCCGGGCTGACGCGCCGGGTCGACCTGGTGCAGATGGCGGTGCGCAGCGGCGCCACGGACGCGCTCCCGCCGGACCTGGACATCGCCGAACAACTGCTGATCGTCAATGACTTCCCGCACGGTTTCGACGACCGGGCCGTCACCCAGCTGCGCTATCTCGCGGACGAGGGGCCGTCGGTGGGCGTGCATCTGATGATGGTGGCCGACCGGCAGGACGCCCAGGCGTACGGCCCGGTGCTCGACCCGCTGTGGCGCTCGCTGCTGAGGGTCACCCCGGTCCCGGACGACCACCTGGCCGACCCCTGGGTGGGCCACGCCTGGACGTACGAGCCGTCGCTGGTGCCGGCCGGCAGCCAGGTGGTGGAGCAGGTGCTGACGCAGGTGGTCAGGGCCCGGCAGTCGTACGGCCGCTGACGCCTGATGCTCGGTCATTACTAGGTAAAGGACTGCTGACCAGCGGATTTACCCATCTCTTTACTCTTCCTTGGTGATTCCTGTACTCTTCTTTGTGCGGAGGGGAGTACTCCTGTCGCGGCGTTCCCGTCAGTACGGATCGCGTCCGGTGCCCGGTCGGGCCGGATGTGAACCCGGGGCGTCGGCCCGTGGTGCGAGCCCGGGCGGAAGAGACCTCCGGCAGCGACGACGCTGAACTTGCCGTACGAATGCCGGAGGAACCGTTGGACGTCTCCTGGTCCCTGTGGGTGCTGACCATTGCCGGTCTGTGCGCCCTGATCGCCGTCGACTTCTTCATCGGCGGCCGTAAACCGCATGAGGTCTCGCTCAAGGAAGCGGGCATCTGGACGGCCGTCTGGATCGCCCTCGCCGGACTCTTCGGGCTCGGGCTGCTCGTCTTCGCGGGCGGGCAGCCCTCGGGCGAGTTCTTCGCCGGGTTCATCACCGAGAAGTCGCTGAGCGTCGACAACCTCTTCGTCTTTGTGCTGATCATGGCGAAGTTCGCGGTGCCGACGATCTACCAGCAGCGGGTGCTGATGGTGGGTGTGCTCATAGCGCTGGTGCTGCGGGCGGTCTTCATCGGCGCGGGCGCCGCGATCATCTCGAACTTCTCCTGGGTCTTCTACCTCTTCGGCGCGTTCCTCATCTGGACCGCCTGGAAGCTCATCCAGGAGGCGCGGGCCGGTGAGGAGGAAGAGGAGTTCGAGGAGAACCGCCTGCTGAAGGCGGTCGAGAAGCGCTGCCCGTCCACTGACAAGTACCACGGCACCAAGCTGTTCATCGTCGAGAACGGCAAGCGCCTGATGACCCCGATGCTCATCGTCATGCTGGCGATCGGCACCACGGACGTCCTGTTCGCGCTCGACTCGATACCCGCGATCTTCGGCCTCACCCAGGACCCGTACATCGTCTTCACGGCCAACGCCTTCGCGCTGATGGGCCTGCGCCAGCTGTACTTCCTGATCGGCGGGCTGCTGAAGAAGCTGGTCCACCTGTCGTACGGGCTGTCGGTGATCCTCGGCTTCATCGGCGTGAAACTGGTGCTCCACGCGCTGCACGAGTCCGGGGTGCATGTCCCCGAGATCAGCATCCCGGTCTCGCTCGCGGTCATCTGCGCGGTGCTCGCCATCACCACGGTCACCAGCCTCTACGCCTCGAAGAAGCAGGCCGAGCGGGAGCGGGCGGCCGGGGAGCAGACGGAGGACGCCGCGGGAACCGTGGCCGCCGAGCGGGACAGCATCGACGTCCGGCCCTGACCAAGGCGGCGGCGTCGACGCCCGGCCCTGACCACGGCGACAGTGTTGACGTACCACCCCGACCAGGGAGCCGGCGGCCGCACCCGCCGGCTCCCGCCCCCGACTCGCCCCGGGCTGCCCTGACCCCGGAGCGGGCCCTAGACCGCCGCCTCCCCGGCCTCCATCGGCCGTGGGAGGGGGCGGTCCGTGCCGTCCGCCGGGCGGGTCTCCGGCAGCAGTGCGAAGCAGCCCAGGCTGAGCAGCGCGATACCGGTCAGATACGCGGCGACGCCCCATGGCGGACAGTCGCCGCGCGACAGGGCGGTCGCCACCAGCGGGGTGAGCCCGCCGCCCAGCACGCCCCCGAGGTTGTAGCCGAGGGCCGCGCCCGTGCAGCGCACCCGCGGCTCGTACAGCTCGGGCAGATAGGCCGCCGTGACGGCGAACATCGCGACAAAGGCCAGCAGCGCGCCCAGGAAGCCGAGGAACATCAGCGAGGCCCGCCCGGTGCCCAGCAGCGCCACCATCGGGAACATCCACAGCACCGTGCCGGCACAGCCCGCCAGACACATGCTCCGCCGCCCGAAGCGGTCGCCCAGATGCGCGGCCAGCGGCGTCACCGCGCCCAGGGCCGCCACCGCCGCCATGACACAGCCCAGCATGACCGTGCGGTCCACCCCCAGCCGCTCCGTCCCGTACGCCAGCGACCAGGTCGTCACGGTGTAGAAGACCGCGTAGCCCACCGCGAGGCCGCCCGCGGTGAGCAGCACCAGCCGCCAGTGGCCGCGCACCACCTCGGCGAGCGGAGCGGCGGCGCGCTCGTCGCGCTCGGCCAGTTCCCGGAACTGCGGGGACTCGGCGAGCTGGGAGCGCAGCAGCAGCCCGGCCACCACCAGCACGGCCGCCGCCCAGAACGGCACCCGCCAGCCCCAGGACCGGAAATCGGCCTCGCTCAGCGTCGCCGACAGGGCCAGCATGACGCCGTTGGCGAGCAGAAATCCGACGGACGGGCCGATCTGCGGAATGCCTGCCCACAGCCCGCGCCGCCGCTCGGGCGCGTGCTCGGCGGTCAGCAGCACCGCGCCGCCCCATTCGCCGCCGAGCCCGAGGCCCTGCAGAAAGCGCAGCGTCAGCAGCAGTACGGGGGCCGCGGCGCCGATCGAGTCATACGTGGGCACAAAGCCGACCGCGACCGTCGCGACCCCGGTGAGCAGCAGCGAGAACACCAGGACCGGCCGTCTGCCGTACCGGTCGCCGAGGGGGCCGAAGAGCGCCGAGCCCAGGGGCCGGGAGAGAAAGCCGACGGCGAAGGTGCCGAAGGCGGCGAAGGTCCCGGCGAGCGGGGAGACGGTGGGGAAGAAGAGCGGGCCGAGGACGAGCGCGGCCGCGGTGCCGTAGACGAAGAAGTCGTAGAACTCGATGGCGGTGCCGACCAGGGACGCGGCGGCGAGCCGGACCATGGACGGGGAGCGGTCGTCGTGCATGAAGCGCCAACCGCCGCCGTGCGCCCGCGGTTACGGGGCGTGCGGCGTCTGCGAGGGCGCACGGCGCGAGGGCGCGGCGCGCGCCCTCCCGGGCGCCGCGCGGGCCGCTCTCACGCCGCGCCGCACGCGACGCTTTCACGCCGTGCCGCGCGTGCCGCTTTCACGCCGCCGCGCGTTTCCGTCATGCGCCGCGGTCGCTCAGCGGTCGCTCACCGCGCCTCGTTCACCAGCCGCGCTCGCGCCACTCGCCCAGGTGCGGGCGCTCCGCGCCCAGGGTGGTGTCGTCGCCGTGGCCGGGGTACACCCAGGTCTCGTCCGGCAGCTGATCGAAGAGCTTGGTCTCGACGTCGTCGATCAGGCTCGCGAACGCCTTCGCATCCTTCCAGGTGTTGCCGACCCCGCCCGGGAAGAGGCAGTCGCCGGTGAACACATGTGGATGGCCGTGCGGGTCGTCGTAGACCAGGGCGATGCTGCCCGGTGTGTGCCCCACCAGACGGCGGGCGGTCAGCTCGACCCGGCCGACGCGCAGCGTGTCCCCGTCCTCGACCGGGACGTCGGTGGGGACCGGGATGCCCTCGGCGTCGTAGCGGCCCGCGTAGGTGCGGGCGCCGGTGGCCTCGACCACCTCGCGCAGCGCGCCCCAGTGGTCGGGGTGGCGGTGGGTGGTGACGACGGACGCGATACCGCTGCTCCCGATGAACGAGAGCAGGGTGTGCGGCTCGGCCGCGGCGTCGATGAGCAGCTGCTCATCGGTGGCGCGGCAGCGCAGCAGATAGGCGTTGTTGCTCATCGGACCGACCGCGACCTTCGAGATCATCAGATCGGGCAGTTCATGCACATCCGCCGGCCCGCCGACCTTCACCGCTCCGCTGTACGTCATGGCCTCAGCCTAGCGGCGGGAGGGACGGCAGGGGCGCGTCCCGACAGGACAGATCCGCCCCGTCCGTACGCCCGCTCAGCCACCCCAACAGGGCGGCAGGGGAGCCCTCGACGGTCAGCGGCGGCTCGGTGCCCGCCCGGCCCGTGTGCCGGGCCCGGCCGCCGTCAGCCGACACCAGCCGCAGCGGGGGCACGTCGGGGTGGCCCGCGAACCTGCCCTCGGCCAGGAAGTCGAGCTCCTGCTCGACGAACGCGGCGGGCAGATCCGCCAGGGTGTAGCCGACCCCGAGGTCCACATGGTGCAGCTCGACCTCGGCCAGCCTGCGGAAGGGCAGCCGGCCGGCCTGCTCGACGACGCCGCGCCGCATGGTGACCTCGAAGGGCCGGCGGTTCGCGGGGAGCGCCGCGGCCGCCGCGTTGAAGCGGAACGCGCTGGTGCGCAGATCGTCGAGGTGGATGGGGAGCAGACGGGCCGCCGCGTCCTCGATCTCCCGGTCGCGCGCGTCCTCGCTCGCGTACATGGGGGTCGGCTCCCCGGTGCGCGCCCATGTGAGGAGATTCACCAGGGCGTCCGCGTTGCGCGCCAGATGCGCCAGTACATGGCCCCGGGTCCAGCCCGGGAGCAGCGAGGGTTCGGTCACGGCCGTCTCGTCCAGCCTGGACACCGAGGCCATCAGCCGGTCGGTCGCGCCCCGCACCGCGGCCGCGTCCTGCGCGTAATCGGTCATGCTCTGACGGTAGTCCGCACCACACGTTCGGGTGAAGCTGTCGTCCTCGGCCCGCAAATCGAATGTGCGTGCTATAGGCTCGTGTGCTGCATCCTTAAAGACATCGCCGCAGCGCCCCCTACCCTGGGTCGGGGGGCTTCGCCTCGCTCCGGTTCTGCGCACCGGCAGAGCCTCCACGGAAGCGGGGCCCGCGGACCCCACACCTCTCTCAAGAAAGGTGCCGACCGGCGTGGCCGACCGTCTCATCGTCCGTGGCGCTCGCGAGCACAACCTCAAGAACGTCTCGCTCGACCTTCCTCGCGACTCCCTCATCGTCTTCACCGGGCTCTCCGGGTCGGGCAAGTCCTCCCTCGCGTTCGACACGATCTTCGCGGAGGGCCAGCGCCGTTACGTCGAGTCCCTCTCCTCGTACGCGCGCCAGTTCCTCGGGCAGATGGACAAGCCCGACGTGGACTTCATCGAGGGCCTGTCCCCGGCGGTGTCCATCGACCAGAAGTCCACCTCGCGCAATCCCCGCTCCACGGTCGGCACCATCACGGAGGTCTATGACTACCTCCGGCTGCTGTTCGCCAGGATCGGCAAGCCGCACTGCCCCGAGTGCGGCCGTCCGATCTCCCGCCAGTCGCCGCAGGCGATCGTCGACAAGGTGCTTGAGCTGCCCGAGGGCAGTCGCTTCCAGGTGCTGTCGCCGCTGGTGCGCGAGCGCAAGGGGGAGTTCGTCGACCTCTTCGCCGATCTGCAGACCAAGGGCTACAGCCGGGCGCGGGTGGATGGCACGACCATCCAGCTGACCGACCCGCCGAAGCTGAAGAAGCAGGAGAAGCACACCATCGAGGTGGTCATCGACCGCCTGACGGTCAAGGACAGCGCCAAGCGGCGGCTGACCGACTCCATCGAGACCGCGCTCGGGCTCTCCGGCGGCATGGTGATCCTCGACTTCGTGGACCTCGACGAGGACGACCCGCAGCGCGAGCGGATGTTCTCCGAGCACCTTTACTGCCCGTACGACGACCTGTCCTTCGAGGAGCTGGAGCCGCGCTCCTTCTCCTTCAACTCGCCCTTCGGCGCCTGCCCGGAGTGCACCGGCATCGGCACCCGTATGGAGGTCGACCCCGAGCTGATCATCCCGGACGAGGAGAAGTCGCTCGACGAGGGCGCCATCCACCCCTGGTCCCACGGCCACACCAAGGACTACTTCGCCCGGCTGTACGGCGGGCTGGCCGACGCGCTCGGCTTCCGTACGGACATCCCCTGGGCCGGGCTTCCGCAGCGTGCCAAGAAGGCGCTGCTCTACGGGCACAAGACACAGATCGAGGTCCGCTACCGCAATCGCTACGGGCGGGAGCGCGCCTACGTCACGTCCTTCGAGGGCGCGGTGCCCTTCGTCCGGCGGCGGTACACGGAGGCGGAGAGCGATTCCAGCCGCGAGCGCTTCGAGGGCTATATGCGCGAGGTGCCCTGCCCCACCTGTGAGGGCACCCGGCTCAAGCCGCTCATCCTGGCCGTCACGGTGGAGGGCCGCTCCATCGCCGAGGTCTCCGCGATGTCGATCAGCGAGTGCGCCGAGTTCCTGCGCGACATGAAGCTGAGCGCCCGCGACAAGACCATCGCCCAGCGGGTGCTCAAGGAGGTCAACGAGCGGCTGCGGTTCCTGGTCGACGTCGGCCTGGACTATCTCTCGCTCAACCGCGCGGCGGGCACGCTCTCCGGCGGCGAGGCACAGCGCATCCGGCTGGCCACCCAGATCGGCTCCGGTCTGGTCGGCGTGTTGTACGTACTGGACGAGCCGTCGATCGGGCTGCACCAGCGCGACAACCACCGGCTGATCGAGACGCTCGTGCGGCTGCGCGACCTGGGCAACACCCTGATCGTCGTCGAGCACGACGAGGACACGATCAAGACCTCGGACTGGGTGGTGGACATCGGTCCGGGCGCGGGCGAGCACGGCGGCAAGGTCGTCCACAGCGGGCCGCTCGCGGAGCTGCTGGTCAACGAGGAGTCGATGACCGGGCAGTATCTGGCCGGAAAGAGGTCCATCGAGCTGCCGGGGATGCGCCGACCCATGGACCCGGAGCGGCAGCTGACGGTCCACGGCGCCCGGGAGAACAACCTCCAGGACATCGATGTGTCCTTCCCGCTCGGTGTGCTCACCGCCGTCACCGGCGTCTCCGGATCGGGTAAGTCCACCCTGGTCAACGACATCCTGTACACCCACCTGGCGCGCGAGCTGAACGGGGCGCGGGCCGTCCCGGGCCGGCACACCCGGGTCGCCGGCGACGACCTCGTCGACAAGGTGGTGCACGTCGACCAGTCGCCCATCGGCCGCACCCCGCGCTCCAACCCGGCGACGTACACCGGCGTCTTCGACCATGTGCGCAAGCTCTTCGCGGAGACGATGGAGGCCAAGGTCCGCGGGTATCTGCCCGGGCGCTTCTCCTTCAACGTCAAGGGCGGCCGCTGCGAGAACTGCTCCGGTGACGGCACCATCAAGATCGAGATGAACTTCCTGCCGGATGTGTATGTGCCGTGCGAGGTCTGTCACGGCGCCCGCTACAACCGGGAGACGCTGGAGGTGCACTACAAGGGCAAGTCCATCGCCGAGGTGCTGGACATGCCCATCGAGGAGGCGCTCGACTTCTTCGAGGCGGTGCCGACGATCTCCCGCCATCTGCGCACGCTCAACGAGGTCGGGCTCGGCTACGTCCGGCTCGGGCAGCCCGCGCCGACCCTCTCCGGCGGCGAGGCGCAGCGCGTCAAGCTCGCGAGCGAGCTGCAGAAGCGGTCGACGGGGCGCACGGTCTACGTCCTGGACGAGCCCACGACCGGGCTGCACTTCGAGGACATCAGCAAGCTGATCACGGTGCTGTCCGGACTGGTCGACAAGGGCAATACGGTGATCGTCATCGAGCACAACCTCGATGTGATCAAGACGGCCGACTGGGTCGTGGACATGGGCCCGGAGGGCGGCAGCGGCGGCGGCCTGGTCGTCGCCGAGGGCACCCCCGAGGAGGTGGCCTCGGTCCCGGCCAGCCACACCGGCAAGTTCCTCAGGGAGATGCTGGGGGACCTGGTGAGCGACGCGGCGGCGCCGGTCGGCCGGAAGGCCGCGAAGAAGGCCCCCGCGAAGGTCCCTGCCAAGGCCCCTGCCAAGGCTCCGGCGAAGAAGACGGCGGCCAAGAAGACCGCTGCCAAGACGACCGTGGCCAAGAAGGCGGCGGCGAAGACGACGGTCTCCGGACGGCGCGCGGCGGCGAAGTAGCGCGCGCCGGTAGTGACGTGCTGGAGCGTGCCGAGCCCTGCCGGGCCCGGCACGCTCCGCCGAAGCCCTCGGCGGTGCCCCCACAGCGCCTCGTAGCGCCTTGTGGGGCCGCTCTGGGGGCCCGAGGCGCCCGGGAGGCCCCAGCGGTCAGAGCTCGGCCGCGTAGGGCGGCTGGGCGCCCGGCCGGGAGCAGGTGACGGCGGCGGCCCGCGCCGCGAAGCCGAGAACATCCCGCCAGGCTGCCTCGTCCAGCTTCGCCACCGCGTCCACCGACAGCGCCTCATGCGCCGCCAGCCGGTGCAGCAGCGCGGCGTTCACCGTGTCGCCCGCCCCGATGGTGTCCACGACCTCGATCTGTACGCCGGGGACGGCGCAGCCGCCCCCGCCCCGGGTGAGGACGCTGATGCCGTCCCGGCCGTGCGTGAGGACCACGGCCGCCGGGCCCGCCGCCAGCCACTCCCGGGCGGCCGCCGCCGGGTCCTGGGCGCCGGCCAGCCAGGCGGCGTCCTCCATCGACAGCTTGAGCAGCCCGACATGCGGCAGCCAGCCGCGGAACCGGGCCCGGTAGGCGTCGGCGTCGGGGATCAGACCGGTGCGGATGTTGGGGTCGAGCGCGGTGAAGACGCCCCGCGCCGCCTCGCGCCGCAGCAGCGCCTCGTACGCGCTCGCGCCCGGCTCCAGCACCAGCGAGCAGGTGCCGAAGGACAGCGCCGCGACCGAGTCGGGAAGGGTCTCGGGCAGCTCGAAGAGACGGTCCGCGGTGCCCTCGACGTAGAAGCCGTAGCCCGCCGAGCCATCGGGGGCTATCGAGGCCACCGCCAGTGTGGTCGGCTCCGCGCCGCGCTGCACCAGCGCCGTGTCCACGCCGTCCTCGCGCAACCCGCCCATCAGTGCCTCGCCGAAGCCGTCGGTCGAGATCCGGGAGCAGAAGGCGGTCGGCGAGCCCAGCCGGCCCAGCGCCACCGCCGTGTTGTACGGGCCGCCGCCGCGCCGCGGCAGCAGCGCCGGCAGGGCCGGGTCCGCCGCGGGGCCGGCCGTGGCCGGGCGGTCGGGCACCAGGTCGATCAGAGCTTCTCCGGCGACGACAATCACGAGGCGTTCCTCACGTTGTGGGTGGATGGGGGTCCCGGGGCCGGCTGCTGCTCGCCGACTGACGGACGGCCCCGCCGGGCGCTTCACTCCGCGGCTTCCTTGCAGCCGCACGAGGTGCGGTGCACAAAGGTGCAGGGCAACCGGACGGTCCGCGGCGGCCGGGAGGGGTCCGCCAGCCGGTCGAGCAGCAGCCTGACCGCGGTGGCGCCGATCTCGCGGCTGGGCTGCGAGATCGCGGTGAGCCGGGGCGAGAACACATCGGCCCAGGAGAAGTCGTCGAAGCAGACCAGCGCGATGTCGTCCGGCACGCCCAGGCCCGCCTCGCGCAGGGCGCGCAACGCGCCGATGGTCATCGCGTTGTTGGCGGTGACGATCGCGGTGGGCGGCCGGGCGGTCGACAGCAGCCGGTGGGTGGCGTCCCGCGCGCCATCCGCCTCGGAGTCGCCGCCGGCCAGCAGCTCGGGGTCGAACGGCAGCCCCCGCAGGCGCAGCCCGGCCCGGTAGCCGGCCGTCCGCTCGACGGTGGTGCTCAGCCCCGGCGCGCCCGCGACCAGGCCGATGCGGGTGTGGCCGAGGTCGGCGAGGTGGTGGACGAGCTCTTCGACGTGCTGGGCGTTCTCCGCGCTCACCTGGTCGTGGGCGTCCGTGACCAGCCGGTCGAGGAAGACGGCGGGGACCTGGTGGCGGGTCAGATAGTCGAGCATCGCGCGGGGTTCGGCGGAGGCGGCGACGATCACCCCGTCCACCCGCCGCTCGTGGAGGAGCTGGACGGCCTTGCGCTCCTGCTCGGGGTCGTCGTGCGGATCGGCGATGAGCAGGCCGTAGCCGTGCTCCAGGGCGCCGGCCTCGACGCCTTGGAGGATTTCGGTGAAGTACGGATTGCTGATCGCCGAGACCGCCAGGCCGATCGAGCGGGTGCGCGCGGTGACCAGGGAGCGGGCGAGCGTGTTGTGGGTGTAGCCCAGGGCGTCGATGGCGTCGAGCACGGCCTGCCGGGTGCCCGGGAGCACGGGACGGGTCTCGTTGAGCACATGCGACACCGTCGCCACGGACACGCCCGCGCGCCGGGCCACATCAGCCATGGTCGCCATCTGTGGCTGTCCCCTCACCGTCCGCCAGTCGCCCAGGAGCGGGTCGAGGCAGGAACGTACCTCATTCCGGGCGCCGCGTAAACGCTTACGCAAGCGTTTACGCGCACCCGGCGACAACCCGTGCGGCGCACCCGGCCCGACCGCTCCGGACTGTCACTCCCCGCCAGTAGGGTGGTGACCATGGCCGACCCGAGCAGCTACCGCCCCAAGCCGGGACAGATCCCCGAGTCGCCGGGGGTCTACAAGTTCCGAGACGAGCACGGCCGGGTGATCTACGTCGGAAAGGCGAAGAGCCTGCGCCCGCGGCTCTCCTCCTACTTCCAGGACCTGGCGAATCTCCATCCGCGCACCCGCACCATGGTCACCACCGCCGCCTCCGTGGAGTGGACCGTGGTGAGCACGGAGGTCGAGGCGCTGCAGCTCGAGTACTCCTGGATCAAGGAGTTCGACCCCCGGTTCAACGTCAAGTACCGCGACGACAAGAGCTATCCGTCCCTCGCCGTCACGCTCAACGAGGAATTCCCCCGGGTCCAGGTCATGCGCGGCCCCAAGAGGAAGGGCGTGCGCTACTTCGGCCCGTACGGCCACGCCTGGGCCATCCGCGAGACCGTCGATCTGATGCTGCGGGTCTTCCCGGTGCGTACCTGCTCGGCCGGGGTGTTCAAGCGCTCGGCCCAGATCGGCCGCCCCTGCCTGCTCGGCTACATCGGCAAGTGCTCCGCCCCCTGTGTGGGCCGGGTGACCGCCGAGGAGCACCGGCGGCTGGCCGAGGAGTTCTGCGACTTCATGGCCGGGCGCACGGGCGCCTATCTGCGCCGTCTGGAGCAGCAGATGCAGGAGGCCGCCGAGGAGATGGAGTACGAGAAGGCGGCCCGGCTCCGCGACGACATCGGGGCGCTCAAGCGCGCCATGGAGAAGAACGCGGTCGTGCTCGCCGACGCCACCGACGCCGACCTGATAGCGATCGCCGAGGACGAGCTGGAGGCCGCCGTCCAGATCTTCCATGTGCGCGGCGGCCGGGTCCGCGGCCAGCGCGGCTGGGTCACCGACAAGGTGGAGGCCGTGGACACGGCCGGGCTGGTCGAGCATGCGCTGCAGCAGCTGTACGGGGAGGAGAAGGGCGACGCGGTCCCCAAGGAGGTCCTGGTCCCCGCCCTGCCCGAGCCGGCCGAGCCGGTCGCCCAGTGGCTGAGCGACCGCCGCGGCTCCCGGGTCGATCTGCGCATCCCGCAGCGCGGCGACAAGAAGGACCTGATGGCGACCGTCGCGCGCAACGCGCAGCAGGCGCTGGCGCTGCACAAGACCAAGCGCGCCTCCGATCTGACCACGCGCTCGCGCGCCCTGGAGGAGATCGCGGAGGCCCTGGAGCTGGACTCGGCCCCGCTGCGCATCGAGTGCTTCGACATCTCGCATCTGCAGGGGGAGGACGTGGTGGCATCCATGGTGGTCTTCGAGGACGGCCTGGCGCGCAAGAGCGAGTACCGCCGCTTCCAGATCAAGAGCTTCGCGGGCCAGGACGACGTCCGCGCGATGCACGAGGTCGTCGGCCGCCGGTTCCGCCGCTATCTGCAGGAGAAGACGGACACCGGCGAGTGGGGCCCGGCGCCCGACGGCGAGACGGCCCGGAACGGGCACCCCGAGGAGGCCCAGGACGGGCACCCCGAGGAGGCCCAGGACGGGCACCCCGAGGCGCCCGCCGGGCCCATCGACGAGAGCGGCAAGCCGAAGCGATTCGCCTACCCGCCGCAGCTCGTGGTCGTGGACGGCGGCCGGCCGCAGGTCGCCGCCGCCAAGCGGGCGCTGGACGAGCTCGGGATCGACGATGTGGCGGTCTGCGGCCTCGCCAAGCGGCTGGAGGAGGTCTGGCTGCCCGACGACGAGGACCCGGTGGTGCTGCCCCGCAGCAGCGAGGGGCTCTATCTGCTGCAGCGCGTGCGCGACGAGGCGCACCGCTTCGCCATCACCTACCAGCGCGGCAAGCGGGCCAAGTCGATGAAGGCCGGCCCGCTGGACACCGTGCCCGGGCTCGGCGAGAGCCGTCGGCAGGCGCTCCTGAAGCACTTCGGCTCGCTCAAGCGGCTGCGGGCCGCGACGGTCGAGCAGATATGCGAGGTGCCGGGGGTGGGCCGTAAGACGGCCGAGACGGTCGCGGCCGCCCTCGCCACGGCGGCCCCGGCCGCCCCGGCGGTGAACACCGCCACAGGAGAGATCATTGAGGATGAGGCCACAAGCGTGGCGTCATCAGCGACGCGGGGGACGGACAGATGAACGAACATGAGAACCATGGAGACGGAGCGCAGGTGAATACGGGCACCCCCGGAGACGCTGCCGCCGAGGCGACGGCCATCCCCGAGCTGGTGATCATCTCCGGCATGTCGGGGGCGGGCCGCAGCACCGCCGCCAAGTGTCTGGAAGACCTCGGCTGGTTCGTGGTGGACAACCTGCCGCCCGCGCTGATCCCCACCATGGTGGACCTCGGCGCCCGCTCCCAGGGCAATGTGGCCCGTATCGCGGTGGTCGTCGACGTCCGCGGCCGCCGCTTCTTCGACAATCTGCGCGAGTCCCTGGCGGACCTGGCCGCCAAGAACGTCAAGCGCCGTGTCCTGTTCCTGGAGGCGTCCGACGAGGCCCTGGTGCGCCGCTTCGAGTCGGTGCGCCGCCCGCATCCGCTCCAGGGCGACGGCCGGATCGTGGACGGCATCGCGGCCGAGCGGGACCTGCTGCGCGAGCTGCGCGGCGACGCCGATCTGGTGATCGACACCTCCAGCCTCAATGTGCACGAGCTGCGCGCCAAGATGGACGCCCAGTTCGCCGGCGAGGAGGAGCCGGAGCTGCGCGCCACGGTCATGTCCTTCGGCTACAAGTACGGCCTGCCGGTCGACGCCGACCTGGTGGTGGACTGCCGCTTCCTGCCCAACCCGCACTGGGTCCCGGAGCTGCGCCCCTTCACCGGGCTCAACGAGGAGGTCGCCGGCTATGTGTTCAATCAGCCCGGTGCCAAGGAGTTCCTGGACCGCTACGCCGAGCTGCTGCAGCTGATCGCGGCCGGCTACCGCCGCGAGGGCAAGCGCTATGTGACCATCGCCGTCGGCTGTACGGGCGGCAAGCACCGCAGCGTCGCGATGTCCGAGCGGCTGGCCGCCCGGCTCGCCGCCGAGGGAGTCGAGACCGTCATCGTCCACCGTGACATGGGGCGCGAGTGACGATCAGGACCAGACGGCTGCGGCGGCTGGTCGGATCCCGTACCAGCAGAGGAGCGCAGCCCAAGGTGGTCGCGCTCGGCGGCGGGATGGGGCTGTCCGCCTCGCTCGCCGCCCTGCGCCGGATCACCGGCGATCTGACCGCCGTCGTCACCGTCGCCGACGATGGGGGCTCCAGCGGGCGGCTGCGCGATGAGCTCGGCGTGCTGCCGCCCGGCGATCTGCGCAAGGCGCTGGCCGCGCTGTGCGGCGACGACGACTGGGGCCAGACCTGGGCCCGGGTCATCCAGCACCGCTTCGCCAGCGAGGGCGAGCTGCACGGCCACGCGGTCGGCAATCTCCTGATCGTCGCCCTCTGGGAGCAGCTGGGCGACCATGTCAAGGCCCTGGACCTGGTCGGCAAGCTGCTGGGCGCGCACGGCCGGGTGCTGCCCATGTCGGCGGTCCCGCTGGAGCTCCAGGCGTTCGTCCGCGGCCATGACCCGGACCGCCCGGACGAGGTCACCACGGTGCGCGGGCAGGCCACCGTCGCGCTGACCCCCGGCGAGGTGCAGTCGGTCCATCTGGTGCCGGGGGGTCCGCCGGCCGTCCCCGAGGCCGTCGAGGCGGTCCTGGACGCCGACTGGGTGGTGCTGGGCCCCGGCTCCTGGTTCTCCTCCGTGATTCCGCATCTGCTGGTCCCCGAGCTGCTGGAAGCGCTCACCGACACCAAGGCCCGACGGGTCCTGTCACTGAACCTGGCCCCCCAGCCCGGTGAAACCGACGGCTTCTCCCCGCAGCGTCATTTGGAGGTTTTGGCCCGACACGCCCCTAAACTCGCCTTCGACGTGGTGCTGGCCGACCAGGCCGCCGTCCCCGACCAGGGCAGTCTGTGCGACGCCGCGAAGCGGCTGGGCGGCACGGTCGAGCTGGCGCCGGTGGCCAGGCCCGACGGCTCCCCGAAACACGACCCGGAGCTTTTGGCGGCCGCGTACGACCGTATTTTTCGGATGCATGGAAGGATCGGCCCATGGCGATGACGGCAGCGGTGAAGGACGAAATCTCCCGGCTCCCCGTCACCCGCACCTGCTGCCGGAAAGCGGAGGTCTCGGCGATCCTGCGGTTCGCGGGCGGGCTGCACCTGGTCAGCGGGCGCATCGTGATCGAGGCGGAGCTGGATACGGGCATCGCGGCCCGAAGAGTGCGCAAAGACATCCTGGAGATCTTCGGGCACTCCTCGGATCTGGTGGTGATGGCCCCCGGCGGGCTGCGCCGCGGCAGCCGCTATGTGGTGCGGGTGGTGGCGGGCGGTGACCAGCTGGCCCGGCAGACCGGCCTGGTCGACGGCCGCGGCCGGCCGATCCGCGGGCTGCCGCCGCAGGTCGTCTCGGGTGCCACCTGTGACGCCGAGGCCGCCTGGCGCGGGGCCTTCCTCGCCCATGGCTCGCTCACCGAGCCCGGCCGCTCCTCCTCGCTCGAGGTGACCTGCCCCGGCCCCGAGGCCGCGCTCGCGCTGGTCGGCGCGGCGCGCCGGCTGCAGATCGCCGCCAAGGCGCGGGAGGTGCGCAGTGTTGACCGCGTTGTCGTCCGTGACGGTGATGCCATCGGCGCGCTGTTGACGCGGCTCGGCGCCCATGAGTCGGTGCTCGCGTGGGAGGAGCGCCGGATGCGCCGCGAGGTCCGCGCCACCGCCAACCGGCTCGCCAACTTCGACGACGCCAATCTGCGCCGCTCGGCCCGGGCCGCCGTCGCCGCCGGGGCCCGGGTACAGCGCGCGCTGGAGATCCTGGGCGAGGAGGTGCCTGAGCACCTGGCCGCGGCCGGCCGGCTGCGCATGGAGCACAAGCAGGCGTCCCTGGAGGAGTTGGGCGCGCTCGCCGACCCGCCGCTGACCAAGGACGCCGTCGCGGGCCGTATCCGCCGCCTGCTGGCCATGGCGGACAAGCGCGCCCAGGACCTCGGGATCCCCGGTACGGAGTCCAGCCTGACCGAGGAGATGGCCGAGGGCATGGTCGGCTGACCGCACCGGTCGCACCAGCCACGCCGGTTGCACCAGCCACCCCGGTCGCACCAGCCACACAGCCGCACCGGTCAGGCGGACCGACCGTACGGAAGGACCGCACGGCTGACCTCTCCCGCCCCCGGCTTCCACCGCGAAGCCGGGGGTTTTCGCTGCCCTTTTCGTGTCGTATGACGGTCTTGCGAAGGCATTGACATGATCATGGGGTGTGACAAGTCTTAGGCGCCTGCGCACCGATGGGACAAGACCGATGCGACAAGGGGGACTCATGGCAAGACACAAGGCCGGATCGATCATCGCGGTGGCCTCGCTGCTGCTGGGAGGGGTGGCGGCGACCTCCACGGCACAGGCCAGGCCGCGGCCTCAAGCCGCCGACGAGGGACTGTCGGTATGGACCGCCCAGGTGACCCGGGCCCAGGTGCCGCTGCTGCTCAAGGCCGGAGCCGACGGGCATGAACTGGGCGAGCGGCTGCCGGAGAAGGGGACCGGGCAGGTCGAGCTCTACCTCACCGGCAAGCAGGCGGAGGCGCTGCGCGGGCAGGGCGTCCGCCTCACCCGCAAGGAGATCTCCCAGAAGGCCGTGAACCGGGTCAAGGCAGCGGGCGACGGCGTCTTCCGCCCGTACAGCGGGGAGGGCGGCCTCAAGCAGGAGATCGTCGAGACCGGCCAGGCGCACCCCGCGCTGACCAAGGTCGTCAGCATCGGCAAGACCGTGCGCGGCAACGACATCCTCGCCCTCAAGCTCAGCAAGGGCGCCGACCGCACCCCCGACGGCGCCAAGCCCTCGGTGCTCTATATGTCCAATCAGCACGCCCGCGAGTGGATCACCCCGGAGATGACCCGCCGGCTGATGCACTACTACCTCGACAACTACGGCAAGGACGACCGGGTCACCAAGATCGTGGACCGTACGGAGCTGTGGTTCGTCCTCTCCGCCAACCCGGACGGCTACGACTTCACCCACCAGAGCCCCGAGAACCGGCAGTGGCGCAAGAATCTGCGCGACAACGACGGCGACGGCAAGATCACCACGGGCGACGGCGTCGACCTCAACCGCAACTTCCGCTACAAGTGGGGCTACGACAACGAGGGTTCGTCCCCCGACCCGGCCGAGGAGGTCTACCGCGGCCCGAGCCCCGGCTCCGAGCCGGAGACCAAGGCGCTGGACGCCTTCGAGAAGCGCATCGGCTTCGAGTACGGCATCAACTACCACTCGGCCGCCGAACTGCTGCTCTACGGCGTCGGCTGGCAGGTCTCCACCCCCACCCCCGACGACATCCTCTACAAGTCCCTCGCCGGCACCCCGGAGAAGTCCGCGATTCCCGGCTACCACCCGCAGGTCTCCTCCGAGCTGTACACCACCAACGGCGAGGCCGACGGCCACGCGGCCAACGTCAACGGGATGATGATGTTCACCCCGGAGATGTCGACCTGTCAGACGGCCTCCGCCGTCGACCCCGACGACGCCTGGCTGCCCGGTGACTGCGAGTCCATCTTCACCTTCCCGGACGACAAAAAGCTCATCCAGGAAGAGTTCGCCAAGAACATCCCGTTCGCGCTCGCCGTCGCCGAGACCGCCGAACACCCCGACCGGCCCAACTCCCCGGTCGGCATCGACGCCCCCGACTTCACCCCGGACGCCTTCACCACCTCCTACGCCCGCGGCGCCGGCCAGGAGGTCTCGGTGACCGCCCGCAAGAGCGTGCGCGGCAAGCAGCTCAACTACCGCGTCGACGGCGGCCGCACCCGCACCGCCCAGCTGGGGCCCTGGAAGGGCGGCGAGACCTACGGCGGCGAGGACAACATCCGCTTCGACCAGTACCGCGCCACGGTCAAGGGCGCGGACGCCGGCGACAAGGTGGAGGTCTGGTTCAGCGGCCGCACCGCCAAGGGCGAGCCGACCGCCAGCAAGCCCTTCACCTACCGCGTCGCCGAGCGGCCGCGCGCCGACACCCTGGTGATCGCCGACGAGGGCGGCACCACCGCGGCCCGGCACACCGCCGCGTACACCAAGGCGCTCGCCGACAACGGCCGCAAGTCCGCCGTATGGGACGTCGCCACCCAGGGCGCGCCGCACGCACTCGGGGTGTTGAGCCACTTCAAGACCGTGTACTGGTACACCGGCGCCCAGCGGCCCGGCGGCGCGACCCTGCTCGCGGTGCGCGACTTCCTCAATGAGGGCGGCAAGCTCATCACCAGCGGAGAGCGGGCAGGCGGCAGTTCCGTGGTCGGCCCGGCCGACACCGACGACTTCAGCCAGTACTACCTGGGCGCCGACCGCCGTCTGTCGCTGACGTCCCCGCCGGGCTTCCGGGGCGCCGGCGCCCTCGCGGGCACCGCGGCCACCCTCGCGGACGCCGCGGACAACCCCCTGGACGCGGCGGGCGGGTACACCGTCACCTCCGACGCGCTGCCGCCGGAGCAGTTCCCGCAGTTCCGCAGCGCGGCCGCGGGCGACTACCCGGGCGCGCGCAGCCCGTTCCAGCCGTACGACGGGGAGTGGATGGCGGCGGCGCTGCACCGGGACCGCTCCTGGATGCGGCTGTCCCGCACCGTCGACCTGACCGGGGACACCGCGGCCGACAAGCCGAGTCTGCGGTTCCGGCTCAGCTATGACACCGAACCCGGTTACGACTATGCGATTGTCGAGGCGCACACCGTGGGCCAGGACGACTGGACCACCCTGCCCGACACCAATGGCGCCACCTCCGCTACCGCCCCGGACGACTGCTATCTGACCCTGCACCCGTTCCTGGCGCACTACCTGACCCGTGGCGCGAACGCCTGTGAGGCGGGCGGGACCACGGGCAAGTGGAACGCCTTCAACGGCTCCTCGGAGGGCTGGCGGCCCGTCTCCGTGGACCTGAGCGGCTACGCGGGCAAGAAGGTCGAGCTGTCCATCTCGTATGTGACCGACTCCGGTACGGGCGGGCTCGGCGTCCTGGCCGACAGCACCGCGCTCGTCGTCGGCGGCGCCGAGCGGGACCAGGAGGGCTTCGAGACGGCGCTCGGCCCCTGGGCGGTGCCCGGCGCGCCGGCCGGCAGCCCGGCGAACTCCGCCGACTGGACCCGGTCGCGGGAGCTGTTCCACACCTCGGCCGCCGTCACCACCCAGGACACCGTGCTCCTCGGCTTCGGCCTGGAACACATCCCCAGCGCCGCCGAACGGACGCGACTCGTGGGGGCCGCGCTGCGTGCGCTGCGACGTTGACCATTCGTGACAGAAAGTGACTAACGGGTAAACCGAGGCCGTCGGTCCGTACCACTTTTCAGTGGTCGCGGGCCGACGGTGCCAATGTCACGTACGTCCCGTGATAGCGGTAGGGTCGGATGCGGTCGGGGACATCCAATAAGGCTCGCCGGCGTCCATACCGGCACACCAACGAGGAGATCGGTTCGTGACGATCCGCGTAGGCATCAACGGCTTCGGCCGCATCGGCCGCAACTACTTCCGCGCGCTCCTGGACCAGGGTGCGGACATCGAGATCGTCGGTGTCAACGACCTGACCGACAACGCCACTCTGGTCCACCTGCTCAAGTACGACACCATCCTGGGTCGGCTGAAGCAGGCGGTCAGCCACACCGACGACACCATCACCGTCGGCAACCAGACGTTCAAGACGTTCGCCGAGCGGGACCCGGCCAAGCTGCCCTGGGGCGAGCTCGGCGCCGACATCGTCATCGAGTCGACGGGCATCTTCACCAAGCGCGACGACGCCGCGAAGCACCTGGCCGCCGGCGCCAGGAAGGTCCTGATCTCCGCGCCCGCCAAGGGTGAGGACATCACCATCGTCATGGGCGTCAACCAGGACAAGTACGACGCCGCCAACCACCACGTCATCTCCAACGCGTCCTGCACCACCAACTGTGTCGCCCCGATGGCCAAGGTCCTCGACGAGGCCTTCGGCATCACCAAGGGTCTGATGACCACGGTGCACGCGTACACCAACGACCAGCGCATCCTGGACTTCCCGCACAAGGACCTGCGTCGCGCGCGGGCCGCCGCGGAGAACATCATCCCGACCTCGACCGGTGCGGCGAAGGCCACCGCCCTGGTGCTCCCGCAGCTCAAGGGCAAGCTGGACGGCATCGCCATGCGCGTCCCGGTGCCCACCGGCTCGGTCACCGACCTGGTCGTCGAGCTGGACCGCGAGGTCACCAGGGACGAGGTCAACACCGCCTTCCAGAAGGCCGCCGAGGGCCAGCTCAAGGGCATCCTCGAGTACACCGAGGACGAGATCGTCTCCTCGGACATCGTCAACTGGCCGGCCTCCTGCACCTTCGACTCCTCGCTGACCATGGCCCAGGGCAAGCAGGTCAAGGTCATCGGTTGGTACGACAATGAGTGGGGCTACTCCAACCGCCTCGTCGACCTGACCGTCTTCGTCGGCAACCAGCTCTGACCGCTGCCGAGATGAGCCAGGACAGGGCCCGGTACGACGCTGTCGTACGGGCCCTGTCCCATGAACTAGGAGTCCTCTGTGAAGACGATTGACGATCTTCAGGTCGCCGGGAAGCGGGTCTTCGTCCGCGCCGATCTGAACGTTCCGCTCGACGGCGAGACGATCACCGACGACGGCCGTATCCGCGCCGCCGTGCCGACCATCGCCAAGCTCACCGAGTCGGGCGCCAAGGTGATCGTCGCCTCCCACCTGGGCCGGCCCAAGGGCGCGCCCGAGCCCCGCTTCTCGCTCGCCCCGGTCGCCCGGCGGCTCGGCGAACTCCTCGGCAAGCAGGTCGCGTTCGCGACCGACATGGTCGGGGACAGCGCCCGCGAGGCGGTGGCCGGGCTCGGCGAGGGCGATGTGGTGCTGCTGGAGAACCTGCGCTTCAACGCCGGTGAGACCAGCAAGGACGACGCCGAGCGCGGCGCCTTCGCCGACCAGCTCGCCGCCCTCGCGGACCTGTACGTGGGCGACGGCTTCGGCGCGGTGCACCGCAAGCACGCCTCCGTGTACGACCTCCCGGCGCGGCTGCCGCACGCCGCGGGCGATCTGATCGCCGCCGAGCTGAACGTCCTGCGGCAGCTCACCGAGGACGTGAAGCGCCCGTACGCGGTGGTCCTCGGCGGCGCCAAGGTGTCCGACAAGCTCGGCGTCATCGACCATCTCCTGGAGCGGGCCGACCGCATCCTCATCGGCGGCGGCATGGCGTACACCTTCCTCAAGGCCCAGGGGCACGAGATCGGCACCTCGCTGCTCCAGGACGACCAGATCGAGGCCGTCCAGGAGTACCTGGCGCGCGCCAAGGAGCGCGGCGTGGAGTTCGTGCTCCCCGTCGACGTCCTGGTGGGCCCCGAGTTCCCGGACCTGAAGACGAAGGCCCCGGCCCACCCCCAGGCCGTCTCCGTCGCGGAGATCCCGGCCGACCGGATGGGTCTGGACATCGGCCCGGAGACCTGCGAGCTGTACGCCTCGAAGCTGGCCGACGCCGCCACCGTCTTCTGGAACGGCCCGATGGGCGTCTTCGAGCACCCCGACTTCGCCGCGGGCACCAAGGCCGTCGCCCAGGCGCTGGTCGAGAGCCCGGCCTTCACTGTGGTGGGCGGCGGCGACTCCGCGGCCGCCGTGCGGATCCTGGGCTTCGACGAGAATGCTTTCGGCCACATCTCGACCGGCGGCGGAGCGAGCCTCGAATACCTCGAGGGCAAGACGCTCCCCGGCCTGGCAGCACTGGAGGACTGAACACCGTGAGTGACCGCACCCCGCTGATCGCGGGCAACTGGAAGATGAACCTCAACCACCTCGAGGCCATCGCCCACGTCCAGAAGATCACTTTTTCGCTCACCGACAAGGACTACGAGGCCGTCGAGGTCGCGGTCCTGCCGCCGTTCACGGACCTCAGGACGCTGCAGACCCTGGTCGAGCACGACAAGCTGAAGCTCAAGTACGGCGCCCAGGACATCTCGGCGCACGACTCCGGCGCGTACACCGGGGAGATCTCCGGGGCGATGCTCGCCAAGCTGCGGTGCTCCTATGTGGCGGTCGGCCACTCCGAGCGGCGCCAGTACCACGGCGAGACCGACGAGCTGTGCAACGCCAAGGTCAAGGCGGCCTTCAAGAACGACGTCACCCCCATCCTGTGCGTCGGCGAGGGCCTGGAGGTGCGCAAGGCGGGCAACCAGGTCGCGCACACGCTCGCGCAGCTCGACGGGGGCCTGAAGGACGTCCCGGCCGAGCAGGCCGAGCGGATCGTGATCGCGTACGAGCCGGTCTGGGCCATCGGCACCGGTGAGGTGGCCACCCCCGAGGACGCCCAGGAGGTCTGCGGGGCCATCCGGGCCCGCCTGGCCGAGCTCTACGGCCAGGAGCTGGCCGACAAGGTCCGGATCCAGTACGGCGGCTCGGTGAAGCCCGGGAACGTGGCCGCGATCATGGCGCAGCCCGACGTGGACGGCGCTCTGGTCGGCGGCGCCTGCCTGGACGCGGACGACTTCGTCAAGATCGTCCGGTTCCGCGACCAGTGAGCAGACCGGTGAGTAGGCCGTAGCAGGTCACTCGTCGTACCCTGGCGGGGGTCGAGGTGGTGCGGAAGGCACTGCCCGGCCCCCGCTCCTTACCGTTCTTCACCGTCCCGTCCAAGCCCGAGAGAGTTGGTTCCAGCCGTGGTCATGGGGTTCTCGATCGCCCTCATTATTTTCAGCGTTCTGCTGATGATGCTGGTGCTCATGCACAAGGGGAAGGGCGGAGGTCTGTCCGACATGTTCGGTGGCGGTATGCAGTCCTCCGTGGGCGGCTCCTCGGTCGCCGAGCGCAACCTGGACCGGATCACCGTCGTCATCGGCCTGCTGTGGTTCGTCTGCATCGTGGTGCTCGGCCTGCTGATCAAGCTCGATTGAGCCGATAGCTGACACACCGTCGCGAGCGCGGCTTATCATGGGCTTGCGTCCTGGGGGGTACCTCCCGGCCGAAGGCCGGGGGAGGGTGTAACTCCTCTTACTGGACGCGCGTTGGGCCTTACGTAGACTGGGGCGCCCGGCAGCGGAGCTGCCTACCAATGCTTCGCGGCACCATCACGCAGGGAGTTACGACCGTGGCAAGTGGCAACGCGATCCGTGGAAGTCGGGTCGGAGCGGGGCCGATGGGAGAAGCGGAGCGAGGCGAATCGGCGCCTCGCCTGCGTATTTCCTTCTGGTGCTCGAACGGGCACGAGACCGTGCCGAGCTTCGCCAGCGACGCGCAGATCCCGGACACTTGGGACTGCCCCCGCTGCGGCTTCCCGGCCGGCAAGGACCGGGACAACCCGCCGGACCCGCCGCGTACCGAGCCGTACAAGACGCATCTGGCGTATGTGCGGGAGCGGCGGAGCGACGCCGACGGCGAGGCGATCCTCGCCGAGGCTCTCGCCAAGCTCCGCGGCGAGATCTGAGCGGCAGGCGGGACGACGCACAGTACGACGGCCCGGCCGGGCACCTCTGACGGGGGTGCGCGGCCGGGCCGTTGTCAGTGGTGGGGGCTACGGTCGTGACGTGGGGTGCCGTGCGGTTCGGGAGGGGGCGTCATGGCCACGGTGGAGGCCGGTGAGCAGGGTGCTGAGCGGGCTGTGTCGCTTGCGTGGCGGGGTGGTTTCGGGCGGCTGTGGGGGGCCGCGGTGGTGTCCCGGTTCGGGGACGCGCTGCGCGGGGCGGCGCTTCCGCTGCTGGCCGTCTCGCTGACCGACTCCCCGGTGCTGGTCTCGCTGGTGACCGCGTGCGGCTTTCTGCCGTGGCTGCTGTTCGGGCTGCTGGGCGGGGCCATCGCCGACCGGGTGGACCAGCGGCGGGCGATGTGGGCGGTGGATGTGGCGCGGGGCGTGCTGATGGCCGCCTTCGCCGTCGCCGTATGGCTGGGACATGCCACGATCGGCCTGCTGCTCGCCCTCGCCTTCGCGCTCACCACCCTGCAGACCCTCTTCGACAACGCCGCCACGGCCCTGCTGCCGTCCGTGGTGGCGCCGGATGGCCTGAGCCGGGCCAACGCACGCCTGATGACCGGGCAGGAGGTCATGGGCCGGTTCGTGGGCGCGCCGCTGGTGCCGGTGGCCCTGGGCCTTGGCGCCGCCGTGCCGTACGCGGCCGACGCGGCCACCTATCTCGCCGCCGCCGCGCTGGTCGCGTCGTTGGGCCCTGTCTCCCCGATCCCTGTGACGGTGACATCAGCGGCTGACGCCGCGGGGCCCGCGGCGTCTGATGCGTGCGATCGCAAGGCGGAGGGTCGCCCTCCGGGGGCACCTCCCGGCCGAAGGCTGTGGGCGGGCCTACTCGGGCGGGCCCGACAACGCAGCGCGGGGGCACCTCCCAGCGGTAGCTGGGGGCGCGTGCCAGGCGTCGCGGGCCCGCAGGGATCGGGGAGACAGGGCCCGAGCGGGCGGGCGCAGGCGCCGAGGCGGGAGCCCCGGGCGCCGGGGCGCACGATACGGAAGGACATGGCCGAGGGCATCGGGGTGCTGTGGCGGGACCGGCTGCTGCGGGCGCTGTGTGTGTCCACCACGCTGTGCAATGTGGGCATCGGCGCCCTCATCGCCACGCTGGTGCTGCATGTCACCGGATGGCTGGGCGCCGGGGACACGGGCTATGCGGCCGTCATCACGGTCTACGGGATCGGCAGTGTGGCCGGCGGGCTGGTGGCCGCGCGGGTGGCGGAGCGGCTGGGGCGCGGTCCCACGATCATGGTGTGCGGTATCGCGCAGATAGCCGCCCTCCTCGCCCTGGGCACCATCCGCGAGCTGCCGGCCGCCGCTGCGGCCTTCGGCGTCTTCGGCTTCGCCGGGATCATCTGGAACGTCACGGAGGTGACGATGATGCAGCAGCGCAGCCCGGCCGAGATGCTGGGCCGGGTCAGTGCCGCCTTCCGTACGCTGTCGACCGCCGGCGCCCCGCTCGGCGCCCTGCTCGGCGGGGTCACAGCCGGGGCATGGGGGCTGAACGCACCGGCGCTGGCGGCCGCCGCGCTCTTCGCCGGCGGACTGGTGGCCCTCGTCCCCGGTATGCGCTCCCCGATCAACTAGGTTGGGGCCACGGGGGCCAGGCACCGACGAGAAGTGGGCTGATTCCGAGATGAACGCAGATGGCCGCAGCAGGCTCGACCAGCTGCCGGAGTGGAACGCACTGGCCGCACACCGCCAGGAGCTGGGTGACGCACGGCTGCGCGAGCTGTTCGCCCAGGACCCCGAGCGCGCGGAGCGGTTCACCGTGTCGGTCGGCGACCTTCACCTGGACTACTCCAAGCATCTGGTGACCGACGAGACCCTGCGCCTGCTGCGGGAGCTGGCCCAGGCGACCGGGGTGGCCGAGCTGCGGGACGCCATGTTCCGGGGCGAGAAGATCAACACCACCGAGGACCGGTCGGTGCTCCATGTCGCCCTGCGCGCGCCCCACTCCGCGGTCATCGAGGCCGACGGCAAGGACGTCATCCCCGAAGTGCACGCGGTGCTCACCAAGATGGGCCCGTTCGTCGACCGGATCCACTCGGGGGAGTGGACCGGCCACACCGGCAAGCGCATCAAGAACATCGTCAACATCGGCATCGGCGGCTCCGACCTGGGCCCGGCGATGGCCTTCGAGGCGCTGCGCGCCTACACCCACCGCGAGTTGGAGTTCCGCTTCGTCTCCAATGTCGACGGGGCGGATCTGCATGAGGCGCTGCGCGGGCTCGACCCGGCCGAGACGCTGTTCATCGTCGCCTCCAAGACCTTCACCACCATCGAGACCATCACCAACGCCACCTCCGCCCGCCGCTGGCTGCTGAGGGGTCTCGAGGCGGGCCAGGAGGCAGTCGCCAAGCACTTCGTGGCGCTGTCGACCAACGCGGAGAAAGTCGCCGAGTTCGGTATCAACACCGACAACATGTTCGAGTTCTGGGACTGGGTCGGCGGGCGCTACTCCTTCGATTCGGCCATCGGCCTGTCCCTGATGATCGCCATCGGCCAGGAGCACTTCCGCGAGATACTGGCCGGCTTCCACCTCGTCGACGAGCACTTCCGCTGTGCCCCGCCCGAGGAGAACGCGCCGATGCTGCTCGGGCTGCTGGGCGTCTGGTACGGGCAGTTCTTCGACGCGCAGGCGCATGCCGTGCTGCCGTACTCGCACTATCTGTCGAAGTTCACCGCGTATCTGCAGCAGCTGGACATGGAGTCCAACGGCAAGTCGGTGGACCGTGAGGGCAATCCGGTCGACTGGCAGACCGGTCCGGTGGTCTGGGGTACCCCCGGCACCAACGGTCAGCACGCCTACTACCAGCTGCTCCACCAGGGCACCAAGATGATCCCGGCCGATCTGATCGGCTTCGCCAACCCCGTGGCCGACCTGCCCCCGATCCTTGCCGGCCACCATGACCTGCTGATGGCCAACCTCTTCGCCCAGGGCCAGGCGCTGGCGTTCGGCAAGACGGCGGAGGAGGTGGCCGCCGAGGGGGTGGCGCCGGAGCTGGTGCCGCACAAGACCTTCCCCGGCAACCGCCCCACCACCACGATCCTGGCCGCCGAGCTGAGTCCTTCGGTGCTCGGCCAGCTGATCGCGCTCTACGAGCACAAGGTGTTCGTCCAGGGCGCCGTCTGGAACATCGACTCGTTCGACCAGTGGGGGGTCGAGCTCGGCAAGGTCCTCGCCAAGCGCGTCGAGCCCGCCCTCACCGAGGGCGCCGAGGTGCCGGGGCTCGACGCCTCCACGGCGCGGCTGGTCGCCACGTACCGCTCGCTGCGCGGTCGCTGAGGCCCCATAAGACGCCGTACGGGCCGACTGGGTTTCCGCCCAGTCGGCCCGTACGGCTGTGTCTCGCGCCCCGTCAGGGCGACGCCGGGGGATACAGCTCGCGCGGCAGCCCCGACGCGGCGGCCCGGTCCAGCAGCCACAGCGTGCGGCGGCGGCCGTACGCGCCCGCGGCGGGGGCCTGGATCTCCCCGGCCCCCGACAGCGCGATCGTCACCGCCTTGGCCTTGTCCTCGCCCGCCGCCAGCAGCCAGACCTCCTGCGCCGCGCGGATCGCGGGCAGGGTCAGGGAGACCCGGGTGGGCGGGGGCTTGGGCGCACCGCGCACCGCCACCACCGTCCGCTCGGCCTCCCGTACGGCGGGCAGCTCCGGGAAGAGCGAGGCCACATGGGTGTCCGGGCCGACGCCCAGCAGCAGCACGTCGAAGGACGGCACCGCGCCGTGGTTCTCCGGCCGCGCGGCCCGGTCCAGCTCCTCGGCGTACGCCTCCGCGGCGGCCTCCACCTCGCTGCCCCACGGGCCGTCGGAGGCCGGCATCGGGTGCACCCGGGCCGGGTCCAGACCCACCGCGTCCAGCAGTGCCTCCCGCGCCTGGGTGACATTGCGGTCCGGGTGGCCCTCCGGCAGGAACCGCTCGTCGCCCCACCACAGGTCGAGCCGCGACCAGTCCACGGCGTCCCGAGCGGGCGCCTCGGCGAGCGCGGCCAGCAGGCCGTTGCCGTTGCGCCCGCCGGTCAGCACGACCGAGGCCGAGCCGCGGGCGGACTGGGCGTCCACGATCTTGGTGATCAGCCGGGCCGCCGCGGCCTGTGCCATCAGTTCCTTGTCGCGGTGGACCACGACTTGCGGAGCGGTCACGACGCCGCCTTGCCGACCGCGCCGCCCGTCCCCGCGTCACCGGCACCACCGGCCGTATGGGCCGGGGCCCCGGCCGCCTTGTGCGCAGGCTCCGGACGGGCCCCGCCACCGGCCTTACCGCTACTCCCGCTCGCAGCGGCACCGCCCCCGGAAGCGCCGCCCGCGGCACCGGCCCGCGCCGCGGGCTGTTCGGCCGCGCCGCTGATGCCCTTGCCGAGCCTGCTCACCCCGAACTTCACCGCCGAGGCGTACATCTCGTCCGGGTCCAGGCGCCGCAGCTCCTCCGCGATCAGCTCCGACTTGTCCCGCCGCTGAAGCGCGACATGCCGGTCCGGCTGCCCCGGCATCGCCAGTTCGGCCAGCGATCCGTTCGCCCGGTCCAGGCAGATCGTTCCGTCGGCCGTCTCCAGCCGCACCGCGGTCAGCCCCGGACCCTCCGAGACCTGCCGCTGCACCGGGACCCGCAGCCGCTCAGCCAGCCACAGGGCCAGCAGTTCACCGCTGGGGTTGTACGCCTCGCCCTCGACCACCGCGGAGGTGATCGCCGAGTGCTTCTGGTCGAGCGCCGCGGCCAGCACACTGCGCCACGGCGTGATACGGGTCCAGGCCAGATCGGTGTCGCCCGGGGTGTATGTCCTGGCCCGCAGCGCGAGCGTGGCCACCGGGTCCTCGGTGGCCTGGGCGTCGGTGATCCGGCGGGCGGCCAGCCGGCCCAGCAGGTCCTCGCTGGGGTGCTCCGGCGCGTCGTCCGGCCACCACAGCACCACCGGGGCGTCCGGCAGCAGCAGCGGCAGCACCACCGACTGGGCGTGGCCCGCGAGCTCGCCGTGCAGCCGCAGCAGCACCGTCTCGCCGGTGCCGCTCTCACCGGCGATCCGCACCTCCGCGTCCAGCCGGGCCATCTTGCGGTCGCGCGGCGAGCGCCCCGGCCGCTTGATGACGACCAGGATGCGCGAGGGGTGCTCCTTGGACGCCTCGCTCGCGGCCTTCAGCGCGTCGTAGTGATTGCCCTCGTCGGTGACGATGACAAGGGTGAGCACCATGCCCACGGCCGGTATCCCCGCCGCCCTCCGCGCCTGCACCAGAGCAGCGTTGATCTGGCTGGACGTGGTGTCGGTGAGATCGATGTTCATGGCCGACGCCAGCTCCGTCCGTCTCGTGCGAGCATCTCGTCCGCCGCCTTCGGCCCCCAGGTGCCCGCCGTGTACTGCTCGGGCTTGCCGTGCCCGTCCCAGTAGGCCTCGACGGGGTCGAGGATCCGCCAGGACTCCTCCACCTCCTGGTGACGGGGGAACAGGTTGGCGTCGCCGAGCAGAACGTCGAGCAGCAGCCGCTCATATGCCTCGGGGCTGGACTCGGTGAAGGACTCGCCGTAGGCGAAGTCCATCGTCACGTCCCGGATCTCCATGGAGGTGCCGGGCACCTTGGAGCCGAACCTGATGGTGATGCCCTCGTCCGGCTGCACCCGGATGACCAGGGCGTTCTCCCCGAGCTCCTGGGTGTCGGTGGTGTCGAAGGGAGAGTGCGGGGCGCGCTGGAAGACCACCGCGATCTCGGTGACCCGCCGCCCGAGCCGCTTGCCCGCGCGCAGGTAGAAGGGGACGCCCGCCCAGCGGCGGTTGTCGATCTCCAGCTTGATCGCGGCATAGGTGTCGGTCTTGGAGTTGGGGTCGATGCCCTCCTCCTCCAGATAGCCCAGCACCTCTTCGCCGCCCTGCCAGCCGTGGGCGTACTGGCCGCGCACGGTGTGCTTGCCCAGCTCTCTCGGCAGCTTGACGGCCTTGAGCGCCTTGAGCTTCTCGGTGACCAGCGCGGTGGCGTCGAAGGAGGAGGGCTCCTCCATGGCGGTCAGCGCGAGGAGCTGCAGCAGGTGGTTCTGGATGACGTCGCGCGCGGCGCCGATGCCGTCGTAGTAGCCGGCCCGGCCGCCGATGCCGATGTCCTCGGCCATGGTGATCTGTACGTGGTCGACGTACGACCGGTTCCACAGCGGCTCGAACATGGTGTTGGCGAAGCGCAGCGCCAGGATGTTCTGGACCGTCTCCTTGCCCAGGTAGTGGTCGATCCGGAAGACGTCGCTCGGCCGGAAGACCTCGTGGACGACCTGGTTGAGCTCCTGGGCGCTGGTCAGGTCGTGGCCGAATGGCTTCTCGATGACGGCGCGCCGCCAGGAGTCGCCGGGCCCGGAGGACAGGCCGTGCTTCTTGAGCTGCTGGACGACGGAGGGGAAGAACTTCGGCGGGACCGACAGATAGAAGGCGAAGTTGCCCCCCGTGCCGCGCGCCTTGTCCAGCTCGTCGACCGTCTCCCGCAACTTCTCGAACGCCTCGTCGTCGGAGAACTCGCCGGGCACGAAGCGGAAACCCTCGGCGAGCTGCTGCCAGACCTCCTCGCGGAAGGGGGTCCTGGCGTGTTCCTTGACCGCCTCGTGCACGACCTGGGCGAAGTCCTCGTTCTCCCAGTCGCGGCGGGCGAAGCCGATGAGCGAGAAGCCCGGCGGCAGCAGGCCGCGATTGGCCAGGTCGTAGACGGCCGGCATCAGCTTCTTGCGGGACAAGTCGCCCGTGACGCCGAAGATGACCAGGCCGGACGGCCCCGCGATGCGCGGAAGCCGCCGGTCCCGGGGGTCACGCAGCGGATTGGCTCCGCTCGTGGAAAGTGACAAGGTCTCTCACGCCTCCGAAGGAGCGAGGCGGCCCAGCTCCGCCTCAGTGGACTTCAGCAGGTCGTTCCAGGACGTCTCGAACTTCTCGACGCCCTCGTCCTCGAGGAGCTGTACAACGTCATCGTACGAGATTCCGACCCCGGCGAGCGCGTCGAGATCGGCCTTGGCCTGCTCGTATGTACCGCGCACCGTGTCACCGATGATCTGGCCGTGGTCGGCGACGGCCTCCAGGGTGGCCTCCGGCATGGTGTTGACCGTGCCCGGGGCGACCAGGTCGTCCACGTAGAGGGTGTCCTTGTAGGCCGGGTCCTTGACGCCGGTGGAGGCCCACAGCGGACGCTGCTTGTTGGCGTTGGCCCGGTCCAGGGCGGCCCAGCGCTCCGACGGCGGCGTCGACTTGTCGTGCGAGCCGAACACCTCCTCGTACGCCTGGTAGGCGAGTCGGGCGTTGGCCAGGGCGGCCTTGCCGCGCAGCGCCTTGGCCTCGTCGGTGCCCAGCTTGTCGAGGCGCTTGTCGATCTCGGTGTCCACGCGGGACACGAAGAAGGACGCCACGGAGTGGATCTTCTGCAGGTCGAGCCCCGCAGCCTTGGCCTTCTCCAGACCGGCCAGGAAGGCGTCCATGACCTCGCGGTAGCGCTCCAGCGAGAAGATCAGCGTGACGTTGACGCTGATGCCGAGCCCGATCACCTCGGTGATCGCGGGCAGGCCCGCCCTGGTGGCCGGGATCTTGATGAAGGTGTTGGGCCGGTCCACCAGCCAGGCCAGCTGCTTGGCCTCGGCGATGGTGGCCGCCGTGTTGTGCGCCAGGCGCGGGTCCACCTCGATGGAGACCCGGCCGTCCTGGCCGCCGGTCGCGTCGTAGACCGGGCGCAGGATGTCGGCGGCGTCCCGGACGTCCGCCGTGGTGATCATGCGAACGGCCTCGTCGACGGTGACCTTGCGGGTGGCGAGATCGGCTACCTGCTGCTGGTAGCCGTCAGCGCCGGCGATCGCCTTCTGGAAGATCGACGGGTTGGTGGTCACGCCCACCACATGGCTCTCGTCGATCAGCTCGGCGAGGTTGCCGGATGTGATGCGCTTGCGCGAAAGGTCGTCGAGCCAGACCGCGACGCCTGCGTCGGCCAGCCGCTTGAGTGCGTCTGTCATCGGGATTGCATCTCCTACTCGTCGCTACAAGGTCGTATACGGCGTCAGCGCCCGGCGGTCTCAAGCGACTCGCGGGCGGCGGCGGCGACGGCGTCCGCGGTCAGGCCGAACTCCCGGTAGAGCACCTTGTAGTCGGCGGAGGCGCCGAAGTGCTCGAGGGAGACGATGCGGCCGGCCTCGCCCACAAAGCGGTGCCAGGTCAGGCCGATGCCCGCCTCGACCGCCACCCGGGCCTTCACCGACGGCGGCAGCACGCTGTCCCGGTACGCCTGGTCCTGCTCCTCGAACCACTCGACCGAGGGCATCGAGACCACGCGGGTCGGGATCCCGGCGGTCTGCAGCTGCTCGCGCGCCTCGACGGCGAGCTGCACCTCGGACCCGGTGCCGATGAGGATCACCTGCGGGGCGCCGCCTTCAGCCTCCGCCAGGACATAGCCGCCCCTGGCCGCGTCCTCGTTGGGCTCGTACGTCGGCACGTTCTGCCGGGTCAGCGCGATGCCGTGCGGGGCCGGCTGGTCGCTGTGGCGGCGGGTGATCTCGCGCCAGGCGATGGCGGTCTCGTTGGCGTCGGCCGGGCGGACGATGTTCAGGCCCGGGATGGCGCGCAGCACGGACAGGTGCTCGACGGGCTGGTGGGTCGGGCCGTCCTCGCCCAGACCGATGGAGTCGTGCGTCCACACATAGGTGACGGGGAGCTTCATCAGCGCGGCGAGCCGGACGGCGGGGCGCATGTAGTCGGAGAAGACCAGGAAGGTGCCGCCGTAGATACGGGTGTTGCCGTGCAGCGCCACACCGTTCATGGTCGAGCCCATGGCGTGCTCGCGGATGCCGAAGTGCACCGTGCGGCCGTACGGGTCGGCCTCGGGAAGCGGGTTGTCCTTGGGGAGGAAGGACGAGGACGCGTCAATGGTGGTGAGGTTCGAGCCCGCGAGGTCGGCGGAGCCGCCCCACAGCTCGGGGAGCACCCCGCCGAGCGCCTTGAGGACCTGGCCGGAGGCCTTACGGGTGGCCACGTCCTTGCCCGGCTCGAAGACCGGGATCGCCTTGTCCCAGCCCGCGGGCAGCTCACCGGCGGAGATCCGGTCGAACTCGGCGGCGCGCTCCGGGTTGTTGTTCCGCCAGTCCTGGAGCTTCTTGTCCCAGGCGGCGCGGGCCTCGCGGCCGCGGTCGGCCAGCGAGCGGGTGTGGGCGATGACCGAGTCCTCGACCTCGAAGCTCTTCTCGGGGTCGAAGCCCATGACGCGCTTGGTCGCCGCGACCTCGTCGGCGCCGAGCGCCGAGCCGTGGGCGGCCTCGGTGTTCTGCGCGTTCGGCGCGGGCCAGGCGATGATCGTACGGGCGGCGATGATCGAGGGGCGCTCGGTCTCGGCCTGCGCCGCCTTGAGCGCCGCGTACAACGCGTGGATGTCGAAGTCGCCGTTCTCCGCCTGCTCGATGCGCTGGACGTGCCAGCCGTACGCCTCGTAGCGCTTCAGCACATCCTCGGAGAAGGCGGTCGCGGTGTCGCCCTCGATCGAGATGTGGTTGTCGTCGTACAGCGCGATCAGATTGCCGAGCTTCTGGTGGCCGGCCAGCGAGGATGCCTCAGCGGAGATGCCCTCCTCCAGGTCGCCGTCGGAGACGATCGCCCAGATGGTGTGGTCGAAGGGGGAGGTGCCCTCGGGCGCCTCCGGGTCGAACAGACCGCGCTCGTAACGGGCGGCCATCGCCATGCCGACCGCGTTGGCGACGCCCTGGCCCAGCGGGCCGGTGGTGGTCTCGACGCCGACCGTGTGACCGTGCTCCGGGTGGCCCGGGGTCAGCGAGCCCCAGGTACGGAACGACTTCAGGTCCTCCAGCTCCAGGCCGAACCCGCCCAGGTACAGCTGGACGTAGAGGGTCAGCGAGGTGTGGCCGGGGGAGAGCACGAACCGGTCGCGGCCCACCCATCCGGCGTCGGAGGGGTCATGCCGCATCAGCTTCTGGAAGAACAGATACGCGGCAGGGGCCAGGCTCATCGCGGTGCCGGGGTGGCCGTTGCCGACCTTCTGCACGGCATCCGCGGCCAGGACACGCGCCGTGTCCACGGCGCGCTGGTCCACATCGGTCCACTCGAGGTCTGTGGTAGTCGGCTTCGTGCTCACCCTGAGTCAGGGCTCCTCTCCACAATGTCTATATCCCGGCGACGATGCGCACACCGGCGTTGTCGAGCCTACCCCTGGAAGAACGCTCATCTTTTCGAGCGAGTACCCGACATCCCGGGAACGAATGCCGGAGATGCGCCATTCCCCCGAGGGCCGTGAGCTCGGCGAACACGAGCCGACCCCGGCGGCGGGCGGCGTATCCGCAACGTCTAGAGTGGCGTGGTACGCGCAAGTCTTTACCGGCTCTTCATGTCCGGTGCTTGCTGGTTCTTGCTTCTACCAGGGGTGTGCGTGACGGCCGTCGATTCCCGTCCTGCGGGGGTGCTCGATACGAGCCGGAGCCACCGGCCGCTCGGTGCCCGCGTCAAGGCTTTCGTGGCACTGACCAAGCCGCGTGTCATCGAGCTGCTGCTGATGACGACGGTGCCGGTGATGTTCCTGGCCGCCGAGGGCGTCCCGGATCTATGGCTGGTGCTTGCCACCTGCGTCGGCGGCTATTTGTCGGCCGGCGGCGCGGGCGCGTTCAATATGTATTACGACCGCGACATCGACGCGCTGATGGACCGCACCTCGCAGCGTCCACTGGTGACCGGGATGGTCTCGCCGGCCGAGTGCCTGGTCTTCGCCTTCGCGCTCGCGATCGGGTCGACGGCCTGGTTCTGGTTCCTGGTCAATCCGCTGTCCGCGATTTTGTCGCTCGGCGCGTTGGTTTTCTACGTCGTCGTCTACACGATGTGGCTCAAACGGCGTACCGCGCAGAACATCGTGTGGGGCGGCATCGCCGGCTGTATGCCCGTGTTCATCGGCTGGTCCGCCGTCACCAATACGGTCTCCTGGGCCGCGCTGATTCTGTTCCTTGTCATCTTCTTCTGGACGCCGCCGCACTACTGGCCCCTGTCCATGAAGGTGAAGGAGGACTACGCGCGCGTGGGCGTGCCGATGATGCCGGTGGTCGCGGGCAACAAGGCGGTCGCCCGGCAGATCGTCCTCTACAGCTGGGTCATGGTCATCGTCTCGCTGCTGCTCTGGCCGCTCGGTTACACCGGCTGGTTCTACCCCGCCGTGGCCGCGGTGCTGGGCGCGTTCTGGCTCAAGGAGGCGCACGGGCTCCAGGCGCGCGCCAAGGCCGGGATCACGGGGGCGAAGCTCAAGGAGATGCGGCTGTTCCACTGGTCCATCACCTATGCCTCGCTGCTGTTCGCCGCCGTCGCCGTGGACCCCTTCCTGCGCTGATTACCAGCCGGTAGCATCGGCCTTATGGGAGACATCACGCAGACGGCCCCGGAAGGCCCGTCGGACGAGTCCGCACCGGGCAAGTCCGCGTCGAGCAAGTCCGCATCGGCCAAGGCCGAGAAGCGGGCCAAGCGGCTCGCGCACCAGATGACGGCCTTCGCGCAGTCCCACGGCGGCAGCGCCGAGGGCCAGCTCGCCCATATCGGCCGGGGCACCGTCCGCGTCGCCCTCATCGGCGCCAACGGTGACTGGGGCAACCTGGTCGCCCCGTCGTACGAGACCGCCCGCGGCGCCGCGGAGACCGCGGGGATCACCCTGCACGACGACTTCGACGGCGAACTCGCCGCGAAGGTCCGCACCGGCCCGTACGAGTGGACTCGCATGGCCGGCATCCAACTCGGCGGCCCGAGCAACGCGTAGCCGGATCGCCGCGCGGCCTTTCCCCACCCCTTCCCGAACGCGGGGGCCCGCTGGGCCCCGGCCGGGCCCGCCCCTCGTCCTCCGTGCCCCAGCCGGGAGCTTCGCCCCGGCCGAGCATGCGGCGCGGCCTGCCACCCCGACCCCTTGCCCCACCGCTGGGCCCCGCCGGGTCCCCCATCCTCGCGCCCGTCAGGGGCGCTCTTGCCGAGGGCGGGCGGCGCGGGCCACGCTCGGGGGCGGGCCCGGCGACACCTCCTAACCGTTTCGCCCGTTAAGCCCTTCGATGCCCGACGGCGAGGAGGCGGCGGCGATGGACGAGGCGACGGGCACTTCGGCCGACCCGGCCCCCTCGGACGCCGCCAGTGAGTCCGTTCTGGACACGGCGGCCGTCCTGGAGACAGCGGCCGTCCTGGACACGGCGGACAGACCCTCCGCCTGGGCGAGAGCGCTGCCGCCGCTCATCGACCAGCACAGCCACGGCGCCCTCCACGGTGAGCTCGGCCTCGGCTCGTTCGAAGCCCATCTCGCCGCCGCCGCGGGCTCCCGCACCGCCGCCCCGGCGGGCACCACCTTCTTCGACAGCTGGACCGGTCTGGCCGTACGCCGCTGGTGCCCACCGCTGCTCGGCCTGGAGGCCCACTGCGCCCCCGTCCGCTATCTCGCCCGCCGCCGCGAGCTGGGCGCCTACCGCGCCGGGCGGCTGCTGTTGCGCGGCGCGGGCATCGGCGCCTTCCTGCTGGAGTCGGGGTCGCCGGGCGAGCTCACCTCGGCCGACGAGCTGGCCGCGGCCGCGGACGGCCCGGTCCACGAGGTCATCCGCCTGGAGCCGCTGGCCGAAGAGGTCGCGGACACCTCGGGCTCGGTCGACTCCTTCATCGGCAACACCGCGGAGGCCCTGTACGCCGCGGCCCAGCACGTCACCGCCTTCGCCGTGGGCGTCACCTTCTGCGACGAGACCCCGCCGGACCCCCGGGAGGTGCGGCGGGCGGCGGACCGCTGGCTCGGCGGGCGCACCCCGCGCGCCCGCCCCGCCGATCCGGCGCTGCTCCAGCATCTGCTGTGGAGCGCCGTGGCGACCGGACTGCCCGTACAGCTGCACTGCGCCGATCCACAGCCGCTCGCGGGCTTTCTGCGCGCCACCGCGGGCGCCGGAACCGACCTGGTGCTGCTGCCTTGCCGGCCGCACCACCGCCGCGCCGCCCAGCTGGCCGCCGCCTTCGCGCACGTATACGCGGACGCGGGGCCCCGGCCGGGGGAGACCCTTGGCGAGGCGCCGTTCGGCAAGCTGCTGTTCTCGACCGGGGCGCGGGCGCTGCCCGAGCTGTATGTGACCGGCGCCCGGCTGTTCGTACGGTCCATGGCGCGGCTGGCGGCCGAGTGGGTCGCCGACGGCTTCTGCACCCGGCCCGAGGCGCGGCGCATCGCCGCGCTCGTCGCGGCCGGAACCGCGCGCCGGGTCTACCGGCTGGACGCGGCGGCCTCGGCCACGGGCTGAGCGGCGGGCGCGGGGGCGGCGACCGGCGCGGGGAGCTCGGCCCGCTCGCGCTGGGAGAGCAGGACTCGCAGCGCCGCGATCCACACCAGGCAGGAGCCGAACATGTGGATGCCGACGACCACCTCGGGCAGATGCGTGAAGTACTGGACGTAGCCGACCACGCCCTGGAGGAGCAGTACCGCGAGCAGCTCCGACACGGTCCGGCGCGTGGCGGCCGGGGCCTTCACGGCCCGCAGGGTGAACCACAGGGCGGCGCTCAGGCCCAGCACGATGTAGACGAAGTCCACGTGCAGCTGGGTGATCTCCTGCCAGTCCAGCGGGATGCGGTGCACCTTGTTGGCGTCGCCCGCGTGCGGGCCCGCGCCGGTGACCACGGTGCCGATCACGATCAGCGCACCGGTGGCGCCGACCAGCAGCCAGGTCAGCTGCCGCACCGGCCGGGCGACGAGGTCGCGCGGCTCGGCGTCGCCCTCGCGGACGCGCCACCAGGTCAGCACCGCGACCGTCAACAGCGCGGTGGACAGCAGGAAGTGCGCGCTGACGATGTACGGGTTGAGGCCGGTGAGGACCGTGATGCCGCCGACCACGGCATTGCCCATGACGATCCAGAACTGGGCCCAGCCGAGCTTGGTGAGCGAGCGGCGCATCGGAGTGCGGGAGCGAGCCGCGATGATCAGCAGGCCCACGACCGCGCACAGCACATACGTCAGCATGCGGTTGCCGAACTCGATGGCTCCGTTGATGCCCATCGCGTGCGTGGGCGTCAGGCTGTCCTCCGTGCAGGTCGGCCAGGTCGGGCAGCCGAGTCCGGACTGGGTGAGCCGAACCGCGCCGCCGGTGACGACGATGACGACGGCCATCACCACGGCGGCGAGCGCGGCGCGCTCCACGAACCGCGCGGACGGCTGCCAGCGGCGGGCGATCTGCTCGAGGGGGTTCAGCGAAGAGGGCACGTCGCCCATCGTAGGCGGGCGCTTGTGCAGCAATTCACGAGGGGGGTCTGGGGGGAGTCGCTCCCCCGTGAAGACGCAGTACGAGGGGGGTCTGGGGGGAGTCGCTCCCCCGTGAAGACGCAGTACGAGGGTCCCACTACTCCCAGCGGAACCAGCGCGCCGCCGCCCCCAGCCCCAGCACCGCCCACACCGCCAGGATCCCCAGGTCGCCCCACGGCACCCCCGCCCCGTCCCGCAGCACGTCCCGCAGCCCGTCCGACAGGGCCGAGATCGGCAGCAGCTGCAGCACACCGCGCACCGCGTCCGGGAACTTGTCCAGCGACACGATCACACCGCCGCCGACGAGCAGCAGCAGGAAGACGAGGTTGGCGGCCGCGAGGGTCGCCTCGGCCTTGAGGGTGCCCGCCATCAGCAGGCCGAGGCCGGAGAACGCGGCCGTGCCGAGGAGCAGCAGCAGCGCGACGGTGAGCGGGTTGCCGTGCGGGGACCAGCCGAGGGCGAGGGCGATCACGGTCAGCAGCGCGATCTGCAGCACCTCGGTGACCAGCACCGAGCAGGTCTTGGCGGTCATCAGGGCCCAGCGCGGCAGCGGGGAGGCGCCGAGCCGCTTGAGGACGCCGTAGCGCCGCTCGAAGCCGGTCGCGATGGCCTGTCCGGTGAAGGCCGTGGACAGTACGGCGAGCGCGAGGACGCCGGGGGCGAGGAAGTCCACGGTCTTGCCGTCCGAGCCCGTGTCGACGATGTCGACGCTGCTGAACAGCACCAGCAGCAGGGACGGGATGATCACGGTCAGCAGCAGCTGCTCGCCGTTGCGCAGCAGCATCCGGGTCTCCAGGGTGGCCTGGGCGCGGATCATGCGCGGCAGCGGGGCCGGGCCCGGCTGTGGGGTGAAGGTTCCCGGGGCGGTCACGCGCGCAGCTCCTTGCCGGTCAGCTCGAGGAAGACGTCCTCCAGGGTGTGCCGCTCGACCGAGATCCGGTCCGGCATGACGCCGTTCTGGGCGCACCAGGAGGCGACGGTGGCCAGCAGCTGCGGGTCGATCTTGCCGGTGACGCGGTACGAGCCGGGGGTCAGCTCGTCGGCCGTGGAGTCGGCGGGCAGCGCCTTGAGCAGCGAGGCCAGGTCGAGCGCGGGGCGGCCGCTGAAGCGCAGCGTGTTCTCTGCTCCGCCGCGGCACAGCTGCTCCGGGCTGCCCTGGGCGATGACCTTGCCGCCGTCGACGATCGCGACGTCGTCGGCGAGCTCTTCGGCCTCGTCCATGTAGTGCGTGGTCAGCACGACGGTCACGCCGTCCCGGCGCAGATCGCGGACGAGGTCCCAGGTGGCGCGCCGGGCCTGCGGGTCGAGGCCGGCGGTGGGCTCGTCGAGGAAGACCAGTTCGGGGCGGCCGACGACGGCCATGGCGAGCGCCAGGCGCTGCTGCTGGCCGCCGGAGAGCCGGCGGTAGGTCGTACGGCCGCAGGACCCGAGGCCGAGCCATTCTATGAGGTGGTCGACGTCGAGGGGGTGGGCGTACAGGCCCGCGGTGTGGCGCAGCATCTCTTCTGCGCGCGCCCCGGAGTAAACCCCTCCGGACTGCAGCATCACGCCGATCCGGGGGCGCAGCGCGGCAGCCTGGGTGACCGGGTCGAGGCCGAGGACGCGGACCGTACCGGCGTCCGGCCGCCGGTATCCCTCGCAGGTCTCGACGGTGGTCGTTTTGCCTGCCCCGTTGGGGCCGAGCACGGCGGTCACGGTGGACCGCGCGATGGACAGGTCGAGCCCGTCCACGGCGGTCTTCGAGCCGTACCGCTTGACGAGGCCGAGGATGTCGACCGCGGGCTCTTCTCGCATGCCCGGCAGTCTACGAATCACCCGGGGGGAGTCGGCGGGCAGGGCGGGGACGGACCTTGTTTCCGCAGGCAGGCCGGGGCATCGCGGTTAGGTGTGCCTTAGTGACGCACTCCACCGGACCGCCGCCGGGACCTCGCTTGTACCTCCCCGGGGAATTAAGCAACAATGGCGTTGTGAAATACGCGAGCGAAGCTCCGGCGGGACGCGCGGTCGAGGCGGCCGCGCGATCTGCCGTGCCCGTGCCCGCGCCCGATGAGCAGCACGGCACCCGTAACAAGGTCGCCCGCTCCATCCTCGACCATGGCCCGTCCACCGCGGCCGAGCTCGCCCTGCGGCTCGAGCTGACCCAGGCGGCCGTGCGCCGCCACCTCGACACCCTCGTCGCCGACGGCGTCGTCGAGCCCCGCGAGAAGAGGGTGTACGGGGCGCGGAGCCGCGGCCGCCCGGCCAAGGTCTTCGCGCTCACCGACTGCGGGCGCGACGCCTTCGACCAGGCGTACGACGAGCTGGCCGTGGACGCCCTGCGCTGGATCGAGCAGAGCGCCGGCGGTGGCGAGGCGGGCCGGGCCGCGGTCGCCGCGTTCGCGCGCGCCAGGCTCGCCGCCCAGGCCGTGGCGTACCGCCAGGCCATCGAGGCCGCGGAGCCCCACAGCCGCGCCCAAGCCCTCGCCCGCGCACTGTCCGCGGACGGGTACGCTGCTACGGCGCGCAGCGCACCGGTCGGCGAGCAGCTCTGCCAGCACCACTGCCCGGTCGCCCATGCGGCCGAGCGGTATCCGCAGCTGTGCGAGGCGGAGACCGAGGCCTTCTCCCAGCTCCTCGGGACCCATGTGCAGCGTCTGGCCACCATCGCCCATGGCGACGGGGTGTGCACGACCTACATTCCCGGGACCGGCAAGGCCGAGAAGGCCGCCCCCAGTAAGACATCCAGCAAATCCAGCAAGACCCCCAGCAAGACCAAGACCACCACAGCATCTGCCAGCACGGCCGGGAGGAACCCCGAATGACTCTCCCCACGGAGACTGCTCACCCCGAGCTCGAGGGGCTGGGCACTTACGAGTACGGCTGGGCCGACTCCGATGTGGCCGGTGCCTCCGCCAAGCGCGGCCTTTCCGAAGCGGTCGTCCGCGACATCTCGGCGAAGAAGTCCGAGCCGGAGTGGATGCTGAAGCTCCGGCTGAAGGGCCTCAGGCTCTTCGAGAAGAAGCCCATGCCCACCTGGGGCTCGGACCTCTCCGGTATCGACTTCGACAACATCAAGTACTTCGTGCGCTCGACGGAGCAGCAGGCCACCTCCTGGGAAGAGCTGCCCGAGGACATCAAGAACACGTACGACAAGCTGGGCATCCCGGAGGCCGAGAAGCAGCGCCTCGTCGCGGGTGTCGCCGCGCAGTACGAGTCTGAGGTCGTCTACCACAAGATCCGTGAGGACCTCGAGGAGCAGGGCGTCATCTTCCTGGACACCGACACCGGTCTCAAGGAGCACCCGGAGCTCTTCCAGGAGTACTTCGGCTCGGTGATCCCGGTCGGCGACAACAAGTTCGCCTCGCTGAACTCGGCGGTGTGGTCCGGCGGCTCGTTCATCTACGTGCCGAAGGGCGTGCACGTGGAGATCCCGCTCCAGGCCTACTTCCGGATCAACACGGAGAACATGGGCCAGTTCGAGCGGACGCTGATCATCGTCGACGAGGACGCCTACGTCCACTACGTCGAGGGCTGCACCGCGCCGATCTACAAGTCGGACTCGCTGCACTCCGCGGTGGTCGAGATCATCGTCAAGAAGGGCGCCCGCTGCCGCTACACGACCATCCAGAACTGGTCGAACAACGTGTACAACCTGGTCACCAAGCGCGCCGTGGCCTACGAGGGCGCGACCATGGAGTGGGTCGACGGAAACATCGGCTCCAAGGTGACCATGAAGTACCCGGCCGTCTATCTGATGGGTGAGCACGCCAAGGGCGAGACCCTGTCCATCGCCTTCGCGGGCGAGGGCCAGCACCAGGACGCCGGCGCCAAGATGGTCCACATGGCGCCCCGCACCTCGTCCAACATCATCTCCAAGTCGGTGGCGCGCGGCGGCGGCCGCACCTCCTACCGCGGTCTGATCGAGATCGGCGAGGGCGCCGAGGGCTCCAAGTCCAATGTGCTGTGCGACGCGCTCCTGGTCGACACCATCTCCCGCTCGGACACCTACCCGTATGTGGACGTCCGCGAGGACGACGTGTCCATGGGCCACGAGGCGACCGTCTCCAAGGTCAGCGACGACCAGCTCTTCTACCTGATGAGCCGCGGCCTGTCCGAGGACGAGGCCATGGCGATGATCGTGCGCGGCTTCGTCGAGCCGATCGCGCGCGAGCTTCCCATGGAGTACGCGCTGGAGCTCAACCGGCTGATCGAGCTGCAGATGGAAGGCGCGGTCGGCTGACGCCGGACCCTTCCCCGAAACCCGCGGCGGCCCGTCCTGAGGGAGGGCCGAGGTACGTCACCAGAAAGCGAGCTGTACAGCTGCCATGGCTGCTGAAACCATTCCGGCCGGATCCACCACGGACGGTGCCATCCAGGTCGGCCAGCCCACCGATGCGAGGCTCGGCGCCATCGCGTCGTACGACGTGGCCGACTTCCCGGTGCCGCATGGCCGTGAGGAGGAGTGGCGGTTCACTCCTCTGGAGCGGCTGCGCGGTCTGCACGACGGCACGGCCGAGGCCACCGGCGGGCTGCGGGTCGAGGTGAGCGCCCCCGAGGGCGTCACCGTCGAGACCGTGGACCGTACGGACCCGCGCCTGGGCAAGGCCGGCAAGCCCGTCGACCGGATCGCGGCCCAGGCGTACAGCTCCTTCGAGAAGGCCTCGGTGGTCTCGGTCGCCAAGGAGACCGTGCTCACCGAGCCCGTGCGGATCTCCGTGCACGGCGAGGGCGGCACCGCCTACGGCCACCAGGTCGTGGAGGTCGGCGCCTTCGCCGAGGCCGTCGTGGTCATCGACCACACCGGCGACGCCACCCTCGCGGCCAATGTGGAGTTCCTGGTCGGCGACGGCGCCAAGCTCACCGTCGTCTCGATCCAGGACTGGGCCGACACCGCCGTCCACGCCGCGCAGCACACCGCGCTCGTCGGCCGCGACGCCACGTTCAAGTCCGTGGTCGTCACCTTCGGCGGCGACGTGGTGCGCCTCCACCCGCGGGTCATCTACGGCGCCCCGGGCGGTGAGGCCGAGCTCTACGGCCTGTACTTCACCGACAACGGCCAGCACCAGGAGCACCGGCTCTTCATCGACCACGACACCCCGCACTGCCGGAGCAACGTGGCGTACAAGGGCGCGCTCCAGGGCAAGGACGCCCACGCGGTCTGGATCGGCGATGTGCTGATCCGCGCCGCGGCCGAGGGCACCGACACCTACGAGCTCAACCGCAACCTCGTGCTGACCGACGGCGCGCGCGTCGACTCGGTGCCGAACCTGGAGATCGAGACCGGCGAGATCGTCGGCGCCGGCCACGCCAGCGCGACCGGCCGCTTCGAGGACGAGCAGCTGTTCTACTTGATGGCGCGCGGCATCCCGGCCGACGAGGCCCGCCGTCTTGTCGTCCGCGGCTTCTTCGCCGAGCTCGTCCAGCAGATCGGCATCCCCGAGCTGGAGGAGCGCCTGATCGCCAAGATCGAGGCCGAGCTGGAGGCGTCCGTCGCATGAGCCAGACCTTTGTACGCGCCTGCGCGCTGAGCGAGCTGGAAGACGACACCCCCAAGCGGGTGGAGCTCGACGGCGTGCCCGTGTCGCTCGTGCGCACCGAGGGCGAGGTCTTCGCGATCAACGACATCTGTTCGCATGCGAACGTCTCGCTGTCCGAGGGCGAGGTGGAGGACTGCCAGATCGAGTGCTGGCTGCACGGCTCCAGCTTCGACCTGCGCACCGGCAAGCCGTCCGGCCTCCCCGCGACGCGCCCCGTCCCCGTATACCCCGTAAAGATCGAAGGGGACGACGTGCTCGTCTCCGTCACCCAGGAGTCCTGAGGCACCCATGGCAACGCTTGAGATCCACGACCTGCACGTCTCCGTCGAGGCCGAAGGCGGCCCCCGCGAGATCCTGCGCGGTGTCGACCTGACCGTGAAGCAGGGCGAGACCCACGCCATCATGGGCCCCAACGGCTCCGGCAAGTCCACGCTGGCGTATTCGCTCGCCGGTCACCCCAAGTACCAGGTCACCGGCGGCACGGTGACCCTGGACGGCGAGGACGTGCTGGCCATGTCCGTCGACGAGCGGGCCCGCGCGGGCGTCTTCCTCGCCATGCAGTACCCGGTGGAGGTCCCCGGGGTCTCCGTCTCCAACTTCCTGCGCACCTCGGCCACCGCCATCCGCGGTGAGGCGCCGAAGCTGCGCACCTGGGTGAAGGAGGTCAAGGAGGCCATGGAGCGCCTTTCGATCGACCCCGCCTTCGCCGAGCGCAACGTCAACGAGGGCTTCTCCGGCGGTGAGAAGAAGCGCCACGAGATCCTCCAGCTCGAGCTGCTGAAGCCCCGCATCGCGATCCTCGACGAGACGGACTCCGGCCTGGACGTCGACGCGCTGCGCGTGGTCTCCGAGGGCGTCAACCGCGTCCGCGAGACCGGTGAGGTCGGCACCCTGCTGATCACCCACTACACGCGCATCCTGCGGTACATCAAGCCCGACCACGTCCATGTCTTCGCGGCCGGCCGGATCGCCGAGTCCGGTGGCCCGGAGCTCGCGGACAAGCTGGAGGAAGAGGGCTACGAGGCTTATGTGAAGGGCGGCGCGACGAGTGAGTGACGACGACAGGGGCCGTTTCGGCGGCCAGGGGTTCGGCGACGTATACGGAGGCGCAGGGACATGACACAGCTGCCGGGCCTCCTCGACACCGAGGCGATCCGCAAGGACTTCCCGATCCTGGACCGGCTGGTCCACGACGGCAAGAAGCTCGTGTACCTGGACAACGCGGCGACGTCGCAGACGCCGCGTCAGGTGCTCGACGTACTCAGCGAGTACTACGAGGTGCACAACGCCAATGTGCACCGCGGAGTGCATGTGCTCGCCGAGGAGGCCACGGCGCTGTACGAAGGCGCCCGGGACAAGGTGGCCGCCTTCATCAACGCGCCGAGCCGGGACGAGGTGATCTTCACCAAGAACGCCTCGGAATCGCTCAACCTCGTCGCCAACATGCTGGGTTGGGCCGATGAACCCTACCGCGTGGACAGCGACACCGAGATCGTCATCACGGAGATGGAGCACCACTCCAACATCGTCCCCTGGCAGCTGCTTTCGCAGCGCACGGGCGCGAAGCTGAAGTGGTTCGGCCTCACCGACGACGGCCGGCTCGACCTGTCGAACATAGAGGAGATCATCACCGAGAAGACCAAGGTCGTCTCGTTCGTGCTGGTCTCCAACATCCTGGGCACGGTCAACCCGGTCGAGGCGATCGTCCGCCGGGCACAGCAGGTCGGCGCCCTCGTCGTCATCGACGCCTCGCAGGCCGCCCCGCATATGACGATGGATGTGCAGGCGCTGCAGGCCGACTTCGTGGCCTTCACCGGCCACAAGATGTGCGGCCCGACGGGCATCGGTGTGCTGTGGGGCCGTCAGGAGCTGCTGGAGGACCTGCCCCCGTTCCTCGGCGGCGGCGAGATGATCGAGACCGTCTCGATGCACTCCTCCACCTACGCCCCGGCCCCCCACAAGTTCGAGGCCGGTACGCCCCCGATCGCCCAGGCCGTCGGCCTCGGCGCGGCCGTGGACTATCTGACCTCGATCGGCATGGACAACATCGCCCGCCATGAGCACGCGGTCACCGAGTACGCGGTGCGCAGGCTCCTGGACGTCCCCGACCTGCGCATCATCGGCCCGACCACGGCCGAGGACCGCGGCGCGGCGATCTCCTTCACGCTCGGCGACATCCACCCCCACGACGTGGGTCAGGTGCTCGACGAGCAGGGCATCGCGGTCCGGGTCGGCCACCACTGCGCCCGGCCGGTCTGCCTCAGGTACGGAATTCCCGCGACCACGCGAGCGTCGTTCTATCTGTACTCCACCCCGGCCGAGGTCGACGCCTTGGTCGAGGGCCTGGAGCACGTTCGGAACTTCTTCGGGTAGGGGCGTGCTGCGTGAAGCTTGATTCGATGTATCAGGACGTGATCCTCGACCACTACAAGCACCCGCACGGGCGGGGCCTGAGGGACGGGGACGCCGAGGTACACCACACCAATCCGACCTGCGGGGACGAGATCACCCTCCGGGTCCGTCTCGACGGCGAGACCATCGAGGATGTGAGCTACGACGGCCAGGGCTGTTCCATCAGCCAGGCCAGCGCCTCCGTGCTCAATGAGCTGCTGGTCGGCAAGGAGATCGGCGAGGCGCGCAGGATCCAGGAAACGTTTCTGGAGCTGATGCAGTCCAAGGGCAAGACCCAGCCGGACGACGCGATGGAGGAGGTGCTGGAGGACGCGGTCGCGTTCGCCGGCGTCTCCAAGTACCCGGCCCGGGTGAAGTGTGCCCTGCTGAGCTGGATGGCGTGGAAGGACGCGACCGCCCAGGCGCTGGGCGAGCGTGCCGAAGGGAAGATCGCATGAGTGACAGCGTGGAAACGGCCGTCAAGCCGGCCGGCGAGGAAGAGGTCCGCGAGGCCCTGTACGACGTCGTGGACCCCGAGCTGGGCATCGACGTGGTCAACCTGGGTCTCGTCTACGGCATCCACATCGACGACGCCAATATCGCCACCCTCGATATGACGCTGACGTCCGCGGCCTGTCCGCTGACCGATGTCATCGAGGACCAGGCGAAGTCGGCCACCGAAGGCATCGTCAACGAGCTGCGCATCAACTGGGTCTGGATGCCGCCGTGGGGCCCCGACAAGATCACCGACGACGGCCGTGAGCAGCTTCGCGCCCTCGGTTTCAACGTCTGACCGCAGCAGCACGCCTGAACAGCCCCCGCGCCTCGGCGCGGGGGCTGTTCGCGTATTCCGGGTGTTCTCGGGTGTCGGTTGCGTACGGTCGTACGCATCGTTGTGTACACTCGTACGCATGGGGTATCTGACGCTCGCCGGAGCGATTACCGCCGAGATCCTGGCCACCACCTCGATGAAGTACAGCGAAGGCTTCAGCAGGCTCTGGCCCTCACTGGCCACCGTGGCCGGCTATGTGGTCGCCTTCGCGCTGCTCGCGCAGACCCTCAAGACGGTCTCGATGGGCACCGCGTACGCCATATGGGCCGGGGCCGGGACCGCCGTCATCGCGGCCATCGGCATGGTCTTCCTCGGGGAGGCCGCCACCGCCGCGAAGGTGGCCGGGGTGCTGCTGGTGATCGCCGGGGTGATCCTGCTCAACCTCGGCGGGGCCCACTGATGGCCCGCCGCTACGACCCGGAGCGGCGGCAGCGCATCATCGACGCCGCGGCCGCCGTGGTCCGCGAGCGCGGTATCGCGGGGCTCAGCCACCGGACCGTGGCCGCCGCGGCCGATGTGCCGCTGGGCTCGACGACGTACCACTTCGCCACCCTCGACGATCTGCTGATCGCGGCGCTCCGGCAGATCAACGCGGAGTGGCTGGCGGAGGTGGAGCGCTGGGCGGAGGGCGTCGATCCGGCCGCGCCGCCCGCCGACGAGCTGGCCCGGTGGCTGGAGGAGCAGTTCGCGGGCGACCGGGCGCGGTTGGAGCTGGAGTATGAGCTGTACTTCGCCGCGCTGCGCCATGAGGGGCTGCGGCCGCTCGCCGCCGAGTGCCTGGACGAGATGGCCCGGATGCTGACGCGACTGGTGCCCGACGCCGCCGCGGCGCGCGCGGTGGTGGCTCTGATCGACGGGCTGACCTTGCAAGTGCTGCTGGCGGACCGCCCGTACGACCGGGAGGGCACCCGCGCGGTGCTGGCGCGGATCATGGCCGCGGACGGGGATGGCGGGCTGCCCGAGACCGCGCACTGAGACCGCGGGACGCCGGTGGACCGGCCGCCCGGGACCGCTCGCTGAGACCGGTTCGCCTCCCGGGCCCGGCTCCGGTTAGCGTTCTGACCATGACCGACGCAGCCATCACCACCAGCACCACCCACACCGGCGCAGCCGCCGCCGGTCTTGCCACCCTCGCCGAGGACGGCACCGTCCTCGACACCTGGTTCCCGGCCCCCGAGCTGGTCGCCGAGCCCGGCCCGGCCGGGACCGAGCGGCTGAGCGACGAGCGCGCCGCCGAGCTGCTGGGCGACACCGCCCGGGGGGCTCTCGGGCCGGACCCGCGCCGCGGGGTCGAGGTCGTGGCCGTCCGTACGGTCATCGGCTCCCTCGACGACAAGCCGCTCGACGCGCACGACGTGTATCTGCGGCTGCATCTGCTCAGCCACCGCCTGGTCAAGCCGCACGGCCTGAGCCTGGACGGCATGTTCGGCCTGCTGGCCAACGTGGCCTGGACCTCGCTCGGCCCCGTCCCCGTCGACCAGGTCGAGCGGACCCGCCTCGCGGCCCGCGCCGAGGGGCTGCAGCTGTCGGTGACCAGCGTGGACAAGTTCCCGCGGATGACCGACTACGTGGTCCCGGCCGGGGTGCGCATCGGCGACGCGGACCGGGTACGGCTCGGCGCCCATCTGGCCTCCGGGACCACCGTCATGCACGAGGGCTTCGTCAACTTCAACGCCGGGACGCTGGGCACCTCCATGGTCGAGGGCCGGATCAGCGCGGGCGTCGTGGTCGGCGACGGTTCGGACATCGGCGGCGGCGCGTCGATCATGGGGACGCTTTCGGGCGGCGGCAAGCAGACGATCTCCATCGGTGAGCGCTGCCTGCTGGGCGCCGAGGCGGGCATCGGCATCTCGCTCGGCGACGACTGCATCGTCGAGGCGGGCCTGTATGTGACCGCGGGCACCCGGGTCGCCCTGCCGGACGGCACGATCCACAAGGCGCTGGAGCTGTCCGGCGTCAACAACCTCCTCTTCCGCCGCAACTCCACCACCGGCGCGGTCGAGGCGCTGCCGCGCAGCGGCTCGTGGGGCGGCCTCAACGAGGCGCTGCACAGCCACAACTGAGCCAACTGTGGGGGCGGGCGGCCTGGGGTCAGCGGCCGCCCGCCACCTCACCGCCCGTCACCTCGCCATACACGGCCAGCAGTCCGTCGGTCAGCTCCTGGCCGCCGGGGAGCAGCGGGGCCCGGACCGGGCCCGCGGGCAGCCCGAGCGCGCCGAGCAGCGCCTTGGCGGTGACCACCCCCGGCGTGCCGGCGGCCATCATCCGCTCGATGAGCGGGGTGAGAGCCAGATGGCGCCGGGCGGCCTCGCCCGGATCCCCCGCGTCGTATGCGTCGAGCACCGCGCGTACCTGCTGACCTGCGACGTTGGCCACGACGCTGACGTAGCCGGCGCCGCCGATGGCCCGCAGCGGCAGATTCAGCTCGTCGCAGCCGGAGAAGTAGGCCAGGTCGGTGGCGGCCATCACCTTCGCCGCCTTCAGCAGGTTGTACGCGCTGTCCTTGACGGCCGTGATGCGCGGATGTTCGGCGAGCCGCAGCAGGGTGTCGGCGTCGAGCTCGGTGCCGGTGCGGGCGGGGATGTCGTACAGCATCACGGGCAGCCCGACGGCGTCCGCGACCGTACGGAAGTGCTCCGCCACGGCGTCCTGGGGCGGGCGGCTGTAGTACGGGGTGACGACGAGGAGGCCGTGCGCCCCGGCCTTTTCGGCCGAGCGGGCCAGCTCGACGGTGTGCCGGGTGTCGCTGGTGCCCACCCCCGCGGTGATCCGGGCCCGGTCGCCGACGGCTTCCACGACGGCCCGCAGCAGCGCCTCCTTCTCGGCGTCGGAGGTGGTCGGGGACTCGCCGGTGGTGCCGCTGACCACGATTCCGTCGCAGCCGCCCCGGTCCACCAGATGGGCGGCCAGGCGCTGGGCGCCGTCGAGGTCGAGGGCGCCGTCCTCGTCGAACGGGGTGATCATGGCGGCGGCGGTACGGCCGAAGGGGCCCAGGGACATGTGTGAACGCTCCGTGCGGCAGGAGGACGGGACAAGGGGTGTTTCCTGCGCTGGATTCTGGGCCCCTTCGGGGTACAGGTCTATTTAATTGTGCTGGCCCGACAGTTCAGTACTGCTACGGCTTCACCCGGACGATCTGCGGGTCGTGGTCGCTGGACTGGTCCGCGAACTCCGCGTTGATGTGCACGATGTCGTAGTCCGGGCGGCGCACGGCGTGGCTGGTCAGGATGTGGTCCAGCACCTGCGAATTGCCGTTGTGGACATAGCCGTAGCGCTCGTCCTTCGGCTCCCCGGTGACCAGGTCGGTGAGCACCCTGCCGTTGGTGAGATCGGCCAGCGCGGGCGAGAACTGGTAGTCGTTGAGGTCACCCGCGACGACGACCCGCGACTGCGGGTCCACGGTCAGCAGCTTCTTGACGAAGGCGTTGACCGCTTCGGCCTGCCCGGTGCGCTGGGTCTCCGAGCTGCGGGCCGGGGGCTGGAAGCGGCTGTCCAGGCCCTGGTCGCCGCCCTTGGAGTTGAAGTGGTTGGCGATCACGAAGACCGGGCGGCCCCGGAAGGAGAACTGCCCGACCAGCGGCTTGCGGCTGTCCTTCCAGACCGGGTTCTCGGGGTCGATACGGCCGGGGGAGGCCGACAGGCCCGCCTTGCCGCCGTCGTCCGTCACCCGCACCGCGGTGGTGGCGTCCCCGCCCGCGACATCGGTGAAGGAGACCCGCTCGGGGTTGAAGAGGAAGGCGACACGGATGTTGCCGCCCGGCTGGCCGCCGTCCTGGTCGTCGGCCGGGTCGATCTGCCGCCACTCGTACGCGGGGCCGCCGGCCGCCTTGATCGCGTCGGTGAGCTTCTTGAGCGTGGCTCCGGCGCTGGTGACCGCGTCGTTCGTCGGGCCGTTGTCGTCCTGGACCTCCTCCAGGGCGACGATGTCGGGCGAGGCGAGGTTGTCCACGAGGCCCGAGGCGAGCCGGTCGAACTTCGCCTGCGCGGTCTTGGGGGACAGGTTCTCCACGTTGTACGTGGCGATGGACAGCTCGTCGGCCCTCTGCTTACGGGTGGTCTCCCGGGTCAGGTTTCCGTCCGCGAGCTCGCCGAGCGCGGTGGCCTGGATCTCGTAGCCGCCGAAGTTGTCGTAGTCCAGCGGTCCCGCGGTGGTGCCGGTCAGCCGGTCGCCGACATCGGCGACGGGGAAGGGGCGCTGGGCGAACGGGATGAGGGAGGCGACCTTGACCCGGCCGGCGTTCGGGTCGCGGTAGGAGCTGTAGAGCGCGCCGCCGCGGACGGTACGGGCGTGGCCGGGCTCGGCGGTCACCCACAGCTCGTTGTACTGGGTGGTCGCGCCCACGACCGGGGCGTCCTTGACCGAGGCGCGCATGCCCTCCAGGGACTCATAGCGGTCCAGGGCGTAGGAGTTCGGGCGCAGCCGCAACCCTTCAATATTGCCGCCATTGCCGCCATTGCCGCCCGACGCGTCGGGGGCGTAGCGGTCGGGGACGGTGGAGGGGCCCAGCGCGTAGGCGGCGGGCAGCGCGTTGCCCGAGGACTCGACCGTCCAGGTCGCCTTGGTGAGCTCGGTGACCGACTGCAGCCCGGCGTCCGCCCCGCCCGGGTAGTACTCGCTGACCGTGCCGGAGACCCGCACCGCGTCCCCGACGGCGACCGGCGGGGTCGTCGAACCGGTGTAGACGAAGATCGCCTCGCTGGTGGCCCGGTCCCGGTCGGGGTGGGGGTCCTGGAACCAGAAGCCGCGCGAGGAGCCGAAGGCTCGGATCGCCGTGACCGTACCGGGGACCTCGGACACTTGCTTGCCCGCGAACGGGGATATTCGGGTGCTGCCCTGGATGTCATGGATCCGGATCTCGGCGGCGGCCGCCGGCTGTGGGGCGGCGAGCAGCCCGGCCGCGAGCGCGGAGGCGACGACGGCGGTGACGGTGGCGGGACCGCGCAGGGGGCGTGGGGCGCGTGGGGGCATGGTGGGGCCTCCGATGAGGGAGCGACGAGACGTTTACCAGGGGCGCACAAGCGTCTACGCGCGTCAATGTCCTTCTTTACCAGGGCAGTTGTCAAGGGATGGCTGGAGTACGGGCGGGGTCGGGGGCGTGAACCGGGGTACGGCGTGGGGGTGGGGCGCGCTCCGGCGCCCGTGGGGTCGGCCGCTCATGTCGTATGCCGGGTCGATGGCCGAATTCGCAGGCCGACGTCCCCTTGACGGCACATCGGGACGAAACAGCCCCACCTTCCGTCTAGGCTGGGACCGGTCGCGCCCCTAGCGCCGCGGCCCCTCCCGAGCACGATCCATCCCAAGAGTTCCATCACGCGCTCAACCGTTTCAATCGTTCCAGCCGTTTCAACCGCTCCGTCCGCTCCATCCGCTCCCGAGGAGATGAATCCGCCGATGCCCGGAGACCGCCCCACCCTGCCGCCCGTGCGGCTTCGCTCCGAGGCCGAACTCGCCCGGGACGCGCTCAGCGCCCCCCTGCTGGCCCGTGCGGTACGGCTCGCCCGCTGGGCCGGGCCGCAGCGGCCGGTCGCGGCGGGCGGCGTGCTCACCGAGCCCGATCTGCGGGCGGCGGCCGAGCACCTGGGCCTCGGCGCCGACGAGGACGGGCCGGGGTACGCGGCGGAGGCCTGGCAGCTGGCCGTCGACACCGGGCTGATCGAGGTCCAGGAGCCCGCGCCGGCGGCTGAGGCCGCGGCGGCCGACGGGGATGTCGACGAGGACGGAACCACGGGGATCGCCACCCCCGGCGAGGAGCTGCGGCTGATCACCGAGGGCAGCCCGCGGGACGTCCTGGACATCTGGCTCGGCGGCTTCGAGACCGTACTCGCCGATGCGGCGGCCCCCGACCTCGCCGAGATCGTCGACCAGATCGGCGACGACGGCGAGATCGACCTCGACGAGATCGACTGGAACCCCGAGGAGGAGGCCGAGTTCCTGGACGGGGTGCTGGGCAATCTGTATCTGCTGACCGCCCTGGACGAGGAGGACGCCGGCCGCGCCGTGCCGCTCCCCGCGCTCGCCGCCGCCATGATCGTCCCCGAGGACATGGAGGAGCCCACCGACGACATCCTCGAGGAGATCTCCGAGGCGATGGTCCGCCTCGACGACCAGTTCCGGATGCTGGAGCCGACCGGCCTGGTCGAGTACCAGCCCGTGGACGAGGCGCTGATCGAGGAGGTCGACGGCGAGGGCCGCTTCCCCGAGACCGCCGGATCGCCCCTCGGCTCCGACCCCCTCGGCCCCGACGAGGACGACTTCTCCCGCTACGGCATGGTCAGGCTCACCCCGCTCGGCGTCTTCGGCGTGCGCAACCGGATGCTGGACGCCGGTATCGACGCCCCGGCCGTCGGCGACCTGGCCGACAAGGGCGCGGAGGTCCTGCTGGACGCCCTGCCCGGACACCCGGAGACCGCCGCGCGCGCCGAGGCCGAGCAGTGGCTGGCCCGCCGTACGCCCGACGCGGCCGCCCGCGAGCTGCTGGCCGCCGCGCGCGGCGACGACACGAGCGCGCCGCTGCGCCGTCTGGCCTGCCAGCAGACGCTCTCGCTGGTCGGGGACGCGGCCGAGCCCGCGCTGCGCGAGGTGCTGGACGACCGGCACCTGGGCGGCCTGGCCCGGGTATGGCTGGCCGAGCACGCGATGCCCGACGTCCCGGAGCCGTCCGAGGAGATGGTGTTCTGGCTGACGGTGGACACCATCGCGGCCCAGCTCGCCGCCGAAGGCGACTCCGCCGAGCTGCGGGAGCTGGTGCGCGGTCTCGTCGAGCAGTCCGGGAGCTTCTTCGACTCGGCGTGGCGGGTGGACCACCCGGCGACCGCCGAGGTGCTGGAGGCGATGGGGCGGCTGCACCCGGACAAGAAGACCGCCAAGGAAGCGCGGAAGGCGGCCTTCAAGGCGCGCTCACGCGCCTGACACTCCACCGTCACGCGCCTGACGCTCCCGCGGGAGCCTGGCGCTGGTTCGGACTGCCCGCGTCAATCGAACCGTCGATGTCGCGTCCAGTTCAACTGTTGTTCGGCCAGGGACGGGAGCGTAGGCGCGCAGTCGGTGGACAGATCTGGCCATTCAGGAGATGAAGATGCCGCTCACCCGCAGAGACTTCGCGAAGAGTTCCGCGTATACCGGTGTCGCCCTCGTCGGCAGCGCCGGGGTGCTCGCCACCGCCCCCGGCGCGCTCGCCGCGGAGCCGTCCGAGGATCTGACCACCACCGACGCGGCCGAGCGGGGCGGTGCCCGGTTCGGCTACGGCCCGCTCGTCGCCGACCCCAAGGGCCTCCTCGCGCTCCCCGCCGGCTTCAGCTACCGGGTCATCACCCGCACCGGCCAGACCAAGCTGGAGTCCGGCGAGTCCACCCCCTCCAACCACGACGGCACCGCCACCTTCGAGGGCACCCGCGGTGCCACGCTGCTCGTCAACAACCACGAGCTGAAGGGCCCGCGGGCCGACTGGCCGCACCCCGTGCCGCTGACCGAGGGCCTGGTCTACGACCCGGCGGCCTCAGGAGGCTGCACCGTCGTCGAGGTCTCGAAGCACGGCGACCATGTCACCGAGTGGGTCGGCATCGCGGGCACCTCCACCAACTGCGCGGGCGGATCCACCCCGTGGGGCACCTGGCTGACCTGCGAGGAGACCGAGGACAAGGCCGGCAAGAACGGCATGACCAAGGACCACGGCTATGTCTTCGAGGTGGACCCGCACGACCGCCGGGCCAACCGCGACCCCGAGCCGATCAAGGCGCTGGGGCGATACGCCCATGAGGCGGTCGTCGTCGACTCCAAGCGCGGCCACCTCTACCTGACCGAGGACGCCTCCGGCCCGAACGGCCTCTTCTACCGCTGGGTCCCGCCGCGCGGCTTCGAGCACGGGCGCGGCAAGCTGCGCACCCTCGCCGATGACGCGGGTGTGCTGCAGGCCCCCAAGTGCTTCGACTCCGGCGGCAACTTCGTCGACGACCTGTCGCGCGCGACCAAGACCGGCACGGTCTACGGCGTGGACTGGGTGGACGTGCCCGACCGCGATGCGAAGTCGGTCCCGGTGCGCAAGCAGTTCGACGTCGGCCAGGTCACCCGGGCCCGCAAGCTGGAGGGCATGTGGTGGGGCGACGGTGGCGCGTACATCGTCTCCTCGTACGCCCGTGAGGAGAGCCCGGTCGCGCACGACGGCCAGGTCTGGTTCTACGACCCGAAGCGGCGCACCCTGACCCTGAAGGTGCTGCTCGGCGTCAACCCCGACCCGTCCAAGGACGGCGCCTTCGACGGCCCCGACAACATCACCGTCTCGCCGTACGGCGGTCTGGTCATCGCCGAGGACGGCGAGGGCGTCCAGCACCTCTTCGGCGCCACGGACGACGGCCGTACGTACCCGATCGCGCGCAACGAACTCAACATTGGCACCGCGGCGAAGCCGGAGTACAGCGAGTTCACGGGCGTCTGCTTCTCGCCCGACGGCCGCACCCTCTACGCCAACATCCAGACTCCCGGCATCATGCTGGCCATCACCGGCCCCTGGCGCCGCCAGCGCCCCCGCGGCTGATCACCCCTCAGCTCCGGGCCGTCCCCGTGCACCGGCGGGGGCGGCCCGTACTTTCTGCGACACCGCTGCGACACCTCTGCCCGCTCCGCTCGTTGTACGGGCTACGGGACGGCCCGGGCCGGAGCGCCGACCTTCCTCCCTCTTCGGCGGTCCGGCCTGGGCCCCCGGTGCCGGGCCCGTCCTGTATCAGCTGCTCAGTCGGCCCGGTCGGTTCAGCCGACCGAGCCGACTCAGAGCGCCTTGCCGGCGGGCTTGACCATCCCGCGGACCGTACGGGAGTCCACGTACTCGCCCATCGCGGTCATCTCCCACTCACCCGAGAACTGCTTGATGAACTTGGCCATCATCACGCCCGTACGCGGCTCGGAGTGGGTCAGATCGAAGCGGACCAGCTCCTCGCCCGTCCCCGCGTCCAGCAGGCGGCAGTAGGCCTTCGCGACATCGGTGAACTTCTGGCCGGAGAAGGAGTTGACCGTGAAGACCAGACCGGTGACCTCCGGCGGCAGCCCGCCGAGATGGACCGTGATGGTCTCGTCGTCGCCACCGCCCTCACCGGTGAGGTTGTCGCCGGAGTGCTGGATCGCGCCATTGAGAATCGAGAGCTTGCCGAAGAAGCAGGCGTCGATTTTCTTGCGGTCCACGCCGAAGGCGATCACGGACGCGTCGAGGTCGATGTCCTTGCTGCGGTAGGCGGGCTCCCAGCCCAGGCCCATCTTGACCGAACTCTGCAGCGGTCGGCCGCCCTTGACCAGCGACACCGTCTGGTTCTTCTGGAGATTGACGCGGCCCTTGTCGAGGTTGATCTTCCCGGCGCCGGGCGCCGCGGCCGCGGCTGCCGGGGGAGCGGGCGGCGGGGCGGCGGGCATCGGCGGAGGCTGGAAACCGGCGGGCGGACCGGCGGGCGGCGGCGCCTGGACGGCCGCGGGGGCGGGGGCCGCGGGCGCGGCGGGCTCCTCCACCGACACACCGAAGTCGGTGGCGATGCCCGCCAGCCCGTTCGCATACCCCTGCCCGACCGCGCGCACCTTCCACGCGCCATTGCGCCGGTACACCTCGACGACCACGAGCGCGGTCTCGGCGCCCAGCTGGGGCGGGGTGAAGGTCGCGATCACGGCGCCGTCGTCCGCGCCGCGCACGGTGGCAGTCGGCTCGGTGCCCGAGAACGTCGCCCCGGGCGCGTCCAGGCTCGCGGTCACCACGATCTTCTCGATGTCGCCCGGCACGGCGGCGGTGTCGACGGTGATCGTGTCACCCGCCCCGCCCGCCCCGGCGCGGTGGGTCACGCCGGGCCCGGCGGGCTGGTTGTAGAAGACGAAGTCGTCGTCGGAGCGCACTTTGCCATTGGCGGTGAGGAGCAGGCCCGACACGTCCAGCCGCACCGGGGCGGTGACATCCACTGCCACGCGCGCGACGGACAGGGGGAGGTTCGAGCCGGGAGTCATAGCGGTCATGCCCGGGGTAACGAACGTGCCCGCTTTACGGTTCCTTGACCTGCCTCTCGTTCCCAAGGCTCGGCCCCAAAGGGTGAACGGCCCCGTGGCGGCCACCTCACTCGTCCACCGCGTCCCGCACGATCCGGGCCCGGTCCCCCGCTTCTTCCTCCGGCCATGACGCGACGAGCTCGCGCAGCAGCTCCCGGTGCTGATCGATCAGGTGGTCGTAGGTGAGGCCGATGGCCCCCTCCACCTGGATCGACAAGTCGACAGAATGGGCGGCGCGCACCAGCACGGCGGTGACCCGCGGGTCGTCCAGACCGAAGAGCGCGTTGACCGCGTCGGCGCGCAGCTCCATGTCCGCCGACCCGTCGAAGATCAGCTCCTCGAGCGAGGCGACGACCTGCTCGTCCGGCGCCTCCCACCGTTCGAGGCACCAGCTCGCCGCGGCCACGGCACAGTCATGGACCACGTCCGGAGCGGTGTCCGCCCGCAGCGCGGCCACGATCGCTGCCGCGTCCTCGGGCTCGCCCAGTTCGTTCAGGACGTTCAGCGCGCCGGCGTGGCTCGCGCCGAACCCCGTCTCCGGGCTCAGCTCGGCCGGGGACGGCGGCTGCCGCAGGACCGCGCGAGCGACCGCGAGCACTTCCGCGGCGTGCTCGGCGTCATCGAGGCCGAAGCGGGCGATCCCCTCGGCGAGGCGGAAGTGGTCGAGCGCGATCCCCACCGCCACCGGCGACGCGCTGTGCAGCATGGTGCGCAGCGCCGACCGGTGCGCGGCCTCCCCGGTGGGGGACCGCAGCTCGCGATGCGCGTCGCGCAGCTCCGCGCTCGGCGGTTCGGCCCCTTCCCAGTACAGGCTGTGCGGACCCTCGGCGAGCGCGTCGCGGACCTCATCCGCCGCGGTGGACCGCTGGTCGGCCGACCAGCTCCGAACCAGGCGTTCCAGCAGGGGGCGGTGTGCGTAGAAGCGCGTCCCCGCCGCCAGCGCCGCGGCGGCCTCCTGCTGGACCCGCCACTCGGCGTCATCGGTCGCACGGACAAGGGACTCGGTCGCCTCCGCTCCCGGGGTTTCGCGCAGCGCGGCGACGGCCGCGACACGATCGCGGCATGCCTCCACCCGGGCGATCAGCGCGACGAGCCGTGGATCGGGAGCCCAGCCGTCTTCCTGCTCGGCTTCTTCCTCCTCGACTCCTTCCTCCGCATCTCCTTCCTCCGCGTCTCCCCGCTCCTCTTCCTGCTCGGCCTCTTCCTCCTCGTACTCTTCCTCCTCGTCCACGAGGAGGTGCGCGGCATCGAGGGCGCGCTCCAGCAGGTTCACTTCCGGCATCCGTGCCAGGATCTCGGCGATCGCGTCCGCGTCCCGGTCCTCCAGGCCACCGCGCACCAGGGCGGCCAGCGCGCTCGCGTGGTTGGCGCCCTCCTTGGCGATCGCGTCCCCGGGCCTCGGCGGCTGCGCGAGCAGCCGACGGGCGACCGCGAACACCTCCTCCGCGTGCGGCTCCAGCGGGTTGCCTCCCACATACCGGCTCGTCATCTCCGCACGGTCGTAGAAGTCCAGCGCGATGCCGCAGGCGACCGTGTCGCCGCTGCGCAGCAGCGTCAGAAAGCCCTGCTCGAACGCCTCCGGGGTGGTCGGATCATTCGTCGCCGCAAACGCGTCCCGCAGCTCTTCGTCGCGGAACTTGCGCTTCCAGTACCACGATTGGAACTCCAGCAGAAAGACGGTGAGATACACCCCGGGAGTAGACCATTCGCGCCACGCACACGCCACCGCGGCCTGGATCCGGCCCCCGGGTGGCGCCCCGCGGTTCGGCGCGGCAGAATTCGATCTTCCCGTCACAGCGGCCCGTTCCGAGGGATCACTCATGTCCGAGTACGACGAACCGTTCGAGATGGACGACGACGATGATTCGTTCGCCCTGGAGGACGCGGAAGAACTCATCGCCCAGGTCATCGACGACGGCGATACATCCCTGGAGCTCGGTCATCTGTCGCTGCCCGTCGTCCCCGCCTCGCTGGCCGAGGCCACCGCGCTGACCCGGCTGGACCTCAGCGACGGCACGTTCACCGAGGTGCCCGGCTTCCTGGGCGCCCTCACGGGGCTCACCCACCTCTCCCTCAGCGACAACCGGCTGGAGGAACTACCGGCGTCGCTGGGTAACCTCGGCGCGCTCACCGAGTTCGTGCTGAACGGAAACCGGCTCGCGGAGATACCCATATGGGTGCGGCAGCTGACCGAACTCACCGACCTCGCCCTTCGTGACAACAGGCTCACCGAACTCCCCGAGTTCCTGGGCGGCCTGAAAAAGCTCACCTGCCTCGACGTCGGCAGCAACCGCATCTCCGCCGTGCCGACCTCATTGGGCGATCTCGCCGCCCTCAGCGAGCTCGATCTGTCCGGCAACCGGCTCGTCGAGATTCCCCGGACACTCGGGAACCTGACCGCCCTCACCGAACTCAACCTGGACTTCAACCGCCTCGCCGAACTGCCCGCGTCGCTCGGGGAGCTGGCCGGCCTCACCCATCTGCTGCTGGGCAGCAACCGACTCACCCGGCTGCCCGCGGAGCTGAGCGGGCTCACCGCCCTGCGATGGCTGAACCTGGACCGCAACGAGCTGACCGAGCTGCCCCCATGGGTCGGGGGTTTCACCGGGCTGACCGGCATCAACCTCGGTTTCAACCGGCTCACCGCGCTGCCCGGAACGCTGGGCGGCCTCACCGCGCTGACGAGTCTCAGCCTCCGCGGCAACCGGCTCACCGAACTTCCGGCGTCGATGGCCGGCCTCACCGCGCTCACCAGCCTTGACCTGGGCGACAACGAACTCACCGACCTGCCCGCATGGGTGGCCGACCTCCCGGCCCTCACCTCGCTCCGGCTGGACGGCAACAGGCTCAGCCGCGCGCCGAGGTGGCTGGCAGACCACGAACGCCTCGTCGTTCACCTCGGCGAAGGCCGTGTCCTGCGAAACGATCCATGATGTGCTGCCGCGGGCGCCACGCCCTCCCGGTACGTCGGCCCGAACGCCCCCCGGTACGTCGGCCCGTACGTCCGACTGTCGGACCCGCCCGCCATCATGACCCCTATGACCACCGCACCTGACCCGCTGCACGCCCTGGCCCGCACCCATCTGCCGCCCGACCTCGCCGACCGCTGGATCGCGCTGCTGCGCCCGGCCGCCCACCTCCGGAAGGCCGAGCCCGCCGATCCGGTCGTCGGCCGGCTCGGCGGACTGCCCCGGCTGCCCGAGGGCGTGGACTGGCCGGTGTGGGAGGGGCACGGGCCGTTGCCGTTCGTGGCGGAGGTCGACTGCGCGGCGCTGCCCGGGGAGCAGTTGGACATACCGCTGCCCGCGGACGGCCGGCTCGCCTTCTTCTACTACGGCGACGACGAGGACGTCGACGCGCTGGTCGACACCGCCGACCCGGACACCTGGGCCGGTGCCCGCGTCCTCCACCTCCCGCCCGAGTCCGCCACCGCACCCGAGCGGCCCGCGCCGACGGGCCTCACCCCGTTTCCGGAGGTGCCGCTGACCGTCCGTACGGGCCCGAGCGCGCCCGACTTCGACTCGCTCGCGTTGACCGCCGCGTTCGGCGAGGACGAGCTCCCGGACGCGTTCAAGCGGGCGGTGTGGACTCACCAAAGCGGTGCCGCGCATCAGATCGGCGGCCATGCCCAGTCCATCCAGACCGCCGTGGAGATCGTGGTGGCCCATGGCGCGCTGGGCGGCGGCGACCTGTCGTGGGAGGACCCGCGGATCGAGAAGGAGGCGGAGGGCTGGGTGCTGCTCGCGCAGCTCGACTCCGACGAGGACGTGGACATGATGTGGGGCGACGGCGGCGCGCTCTACTGGCTGATCCGCCCGGACGACCTGGCCGAGGGCCGTTTCGAGAGGGCCATGTTCACCTGGCAGTGCTGCTGACCTCCGCGGCCCCTGGGCCGGATGTCACCAGTTCGGCATCATTCCCTCGGGATAGCGGGAGCCGGCCGCGCCGCGCGGCAGGATCTCCCGGATGCGGGCCAGGTCCTGGGGCGTGAGGGTGACGTGTGCGGCGGCCACGTTCTCCGCCAGGCGGTGCGGGCTGCGGGTGCCCGGGATCGGCACGATGTCCTCGCCCTGGGCCAGCAGCCAGGCCAGCGCCAGCTGGGTGACGGCGATGCCCTTGGCGTTGGCGAGGGCGGTGAGCTCCCGGACGGCGGCCAGGTTCTTCTCGTAGTTGCCGGGCTGCCAGCGCTCGTCCCAGCTGCGCATGTCGTCCGCCGGGTACTCGGCGGCGGGCTTCACCGCGCTGGTGAGGAAGCCGCGGCCCAGCGGCGAGTACGGCACGAAGCCGATCCCCAGCTCGCGTACCACCGGCAGCACGTCGACCTCAACGGCCCGCTCGAACACCGAGTACTCGGTCTGCAGCACCGACACCGGGTGCACGGCGTGGGCGCGCCGGATGATGTCGGGGCCCGCCTCGCTCAGTCCGAAGTAGCGCACCTTGCCTTCGGCGATCAGCTCGCCGACCGTGCCGGCCACGTCCTCGATGGGTACGTTCGGGTCGACCCGGTGCTGGTACAGCACATCGATGCGGTCGGTGCCGAGGTAGCGCAGGCTGTTCTCGGTGACCGCGCGGATGTGTTCCGGGCGGCTGTCCATGGCGTGTCCGACCTTGCTGGGATCGGTCAGGTCGAAGCCGAACTTGGTGGCGATGACGACCTCGTCGCGGAAGCCCTTCACGGCCCGGCCGAGCAGCTGCTCATTGCTGCCGGTACCCATTCCGTACAGCTCGGCGGTGTCGAAGAGGGTGACGCCGAGTTCATGGGCGCGGTGGATGGTGGCGATGCCGTCCTGCTCGTCCCCGGCCCCGTACGCCATCGTCATGCCCATGGTGCCCAGGCCGATCGCCCCGACTTCCAGGCCCTGGGTGCCGAGCCTCCGGTGCGGGAGGTCGGCGGGGCCGGTGGGGTTCGTGGGGTTGGTGTTGCGCTCTGTCATGCCGTCCACGTTAGGAACGCGGCTGCGGAGCGTCATGGGCCACAGGTCGCATAGGATTGCCTGATCCTCTCACGCAAAGGGTGTGTCCCATGCTCGACGAGCTCGCCGCGGCCATCGACCGACACAGTCGGGGAATGGGGTCCGAGACCGCGGTGCCCCGGCTTCTGCTGGTCGCGCTCGACGAGCCCATGGACCCCATCGATGTGCAGTACGAGCCGATGATCTGCTTCATCGCCGACGGCGCCAAGCGCTCCGTCGTCGGAGACCGCAGCCAGGTCGTTCCGTCCGGGGAGATGCTTCTGAACACGCTCGACCTGCCCGTCACCGCCGTGTTCGAGAAGGTGCCGTACCGGTCCGCGATCATGCGGCTCGACGGTGCGGTGCTCGCCGAACTGCTGCTGGAGCTCGACGGGGCCGGGCCGGGGGTGGCCGGGCCAGGGGCGGCCGGGCCGGGCGCCGCCTCGCCTGCGACCGTCGGCGGGCAGATCACCGCGCCGATGGCCCCGGAACTCGTCGACGCGGTCACCCGCTGGGTCCGGCTCCTCGAAACCCCCGACGACATCCGCCCCCTGGCCGCCCGTATCGAGAGCGAGATCCTTTACAGGCTGCTGCGCAGCCCGCTCGGCCCCGTCCTGCGCCAGTGGTCAGTGGCCGACTCCGCCGCGTCCCGGGTGCGCGCGACGGCCGCATGGATCTTCGCCCACTACACCGAACCGCTCAGCATCGACGAGATCGCCGCCGTGGCCCATATGAGCCCCGCCACCCTGCACCGGCACTTCAAAGCCGCCACTGGCATGAGCCCGCTCAAGTTCCAGAAACACCTGCGGCTGCGGGAGGCGCGACGGCGCCTGGTCGCGGGCAACACGACGGCGGCCCAGGCCGCCGAGGCGGTCGGGTACGTCAGCGCGACCCAGTTCAACCGCGAATACCGCAGCGTCTACGGACTGCCCCCCGGCCAGGACGCGGCCCGGCTACGCGCCTCGGTACAGTCCTAGCCCGCCACCGCGTCGAAGGAAGATGCATGGACCTGCCGCCGGTACCCGCCAGTGTCACCAGCGTGATCATCTCCGGAAAGCTGCCGTCGGAATTCACCGCATTCTTCACCCCTGCCGGAGAGCTGACCGACGAGACGTACTGGTCCGATGTCGCGTCAGCCGTGGCGGTGTACCTGGCGACCGCGGGCGTGGACGAGAGCGTACGAGGTGCCCTGGCGCTCGCCGGCGCGTACGGCTGGCTGGACTCCCAGGAAGACGCCACGGACCCCGACCAGATGGACGAGGACAGCGATCGGGCCATAGCACTGCTACGGGAAGCCGAAGCCCACGGCATCGACGAGGACGAGACCGAGGAGCTGTGGCGATATGCCGAACACATAGGGAGCCGCGCAGCCGAGCACCGCGACTACCTCGCGGAAATGGAAGCCTATGTGGCCAAGCACGGGGCGACCCCGCGGGGGCGGCTGGATGCGAAGTTGGGGCAGGCGCATGAGCTCTACTCCGCCGGCGAGCGGGCCGCTGCGATCGTGTTGTTCCGCGAGGTCGCCGAAATCGATCCCTGGGGCGGTGAGTTCAGCGGCTGTTTCGACCGCATCGACATCGGCTGGTGCCGTCTGCTGCACGACGCGGCCCATGTCGAGGGCCCGGAGGCGGCGCGGAAGATATGGCAGGAAGCCAGGAAGCATCACCGGGCGGCGAGGTTTCCCGTCACGATGCACGCCTGGCCGTTGGTGGAGATGCTGTTGGGCACGGGGGTGCCGGACATCATCGAGGTGATCATCCACGAGTGGCTGGACGCCGCGATAGAGGGCGGGAGGGGGGAGGAGCCGGTGACCGAGGATGAGCACCGTGTCTATGAGCTTGCCCTGGCCGAACTCGAAGGGGGCCCAGCTCCCGAGGCGGTCGCCCGCCGAAGTTCGACGAGGACCGCTGGGGCAGACCGCCGCAGCGACTATCTGAACAGCCTGAAGTGAACGGTCATTTACGGAAGCGGGCCACTCCGCGGACTCCCGGAGAGGAGATTCACTGATGAGCACCAAGCTGAGCATCGGCGTCTACGCCTACGAGCACACCGAGGCACTGCTCGACGGCCGGGTCACGGTCGACGGAGTGGACGCGACGTTCGAGACGGCACCACTCGTGTCGGACATCTTCCGCCGCGCCGTCGAGGGACACTACGACCTCGCCGAGTTCGGTCTCACCTACTTCCTGCGCACCTTCGACCTCGACGACGCGCCGTTCCTGGCCCTGCCGATCCTGCCGATCCTGCCGAACCGCAACTTCCGCCACTCGGCGATCTTTGTGAACACCGCCGGCGGGATCGTGAAGCCGCAGGACCTGGCCGGTAGGACCGTCGGCGAGTTCGCTCTCTACGGCCACGACGCCGGGATCTGGCCGAAGGGCATCCTGGCCGACGAGTACGGCGTGACCCCCGACCAGTGCCGCTGGGTCATCGGCGGCACCAACCACCCCATCCCCGCCTTCGACTGGGTCCCGCAGCCCGTCCCGGACGGCGTCGACGTGCGCCACGCGGAGGACGGCCAGACCCTGGGCGCCATGCTCGAATCCGGCGAGATCGACGCACTGATCTCCGTCGACGTGCCGCAGGCGGTGCTGGACGGCTCCCCGAAGGTCGCCCGCCTGTTCCCCGACCACGAGGCCGTGGAGCGTGACTACTACCGCCGCACCGGGATCTTCCCTCCTATGCACATCATCGCGATCCGCAGGGAACTGGCACATCGGCCGGGCCTCGCACGGGCCGTGTACGACGCCTTCACGCAAGCCAAGGTGCTCGCCGAGCGCAAGTACCTCGACGACGCCACGAAGCAGCACATGAGCGTCATCACGCCGTGGTTCAGCACGCTGTTCGAGGAGAACCGTCGGCTGCTCGGCGACGACTGGTGGCCCTACGGCGTCGCCGCGAACCGCAAGGCCATCGACACCTTCTTGCGCTACCACCACGAGCAGGGCCTGTCGAAGCGAAAGCTGACGTGCGAGGACATCTTCGTGCCGGAACTCCTCGACACCTGAGCCGAGCGGCAACGGCGTTTCGGGCTTGTCGATCCATCGTCCTCGTCGGGCTGGCGCTTGCCTTCTTCGTCGCGCGTTCGGCGTCCAAGAGGGGCGAGCCGATGCCCGGCTGGGGGAAGGGGGCGGCCGACCCTGCGCCCCGATTCCTCGGCCGGCGGGCGGCTGAGCTCACGACAGGCTCCGCTGCGCTCCGCCGCGGCTGCTGCCGCTCGGTGGCCGGACGAGGGGACCAGCGGTGCGCTGGATCGGAGGCGCGCGAGCGCGACGAACGGGCCGGCGACCGCTGGACGGCATGGTCCGGACGCCGCGTGCGGGCATCGTCTCGCGCCTTCGGCGCAAAGCGGCCAACAGCGGGAAGGGGGAGGGGCGCCGAGGCATCGTCGCCGTCCGGCCCAAGGGGTCCGGTTCGGGCCCTCCACCCACCTGCTCTTAAAAAAATGCTTGATCTGCATCAAGTACTGCATCAACCGTTTTTCTGAGAGCAGGTGGGGGGAGAGGCGATCCCGTCCCCCGGTGCCCGCCCATCCGTCGCGCTCCCGGGCCCCGGTCCAGCGCACCGCTGGTCCCCTTGCCCGGCCACCGCGCGGCAGCAGCTGCGGCGGAGCGCAGCGGAGCCAGCCTTAAGCTGAGCCAGCCACCGGGCCGAGGCGTCGGGACAACGGGCCAGCCGCCCCCCTTCCCCCTTCTCGCTGGCGCTTTGGACCCGGAGGGTCCGAGACGAAAGCCGCACCCGCCTGAGCCGAATGCCGCGAGACGGCGCACAGGCGCAGGCGAAGCGCAGCGAAGCCCCCGCGCAGCGAAGCGAAGCGCACCCATCCGCAACGCGCAGCGCAGCGAGTCGGCGCCGCCAAGCGGCACCTGAGGCGGGGCAAAGGTTCGGCATACGCCGAAGTGTTGCGGCATGATGGGGTGCGTGACCGATTCCCCTCCGCCCGCCGCACGCCTCGCCGCCCTCGCCGGCGCCATGGCCGACGAGACCCGGGCCGCGATCTGCATGGCGCTACTCGAAGGACGCACGTGGAGCGCCGGTGAACTGGCCCGGATCACCGGGGTCACGCCCTCCACCGCGAGCGGCCATCTGGCCCGCCTGCTGGACGCCGGGATCTGCGCGACCGAACGGCAGGGCCGCCACACCTACGTACGGATCGCCGACGCGGAAACCGCGCGCCTCGTCGACTCCCTCGCCTCACACGCCATCCCCGGCCGCGACGCGCCGTACACGGTGCCGGTCGTCGCCGCATCCGACCCGCTGGCCCGCGCGCGGACCTGCTACGACCACCTCGCGGGGCGGCTCGGCATGGCGGTCACCGACGCCATGGTCAAGCGCGGACTGCTGTACACGGAGGGGGTGTTCGAGCTGACCGACGCGGGGGAGGAGTGGTGCGCCCGGGTGGGCTTCGATCTGGCTCATGGGGGCCGCCGGCCGGTCGCGAGCTCTTGTCTGGACTGGACCGAGCGCCGCCGCCATCTGGGCGGGGTGGCCGGTGCCCGGCTGTGCGGTGTGGCGTTGCGCCGGGAGTGGGTGGCGCGGACGGAAGAGGGTGGGCGGGCGCTGCGGGTGACGGACGACGGGGAGGCGGCCTTCGGCGAACTGCTGGGGCTCGCGCCCGGCGCCTGGCAGTGATCGGCATAACTTTTCACAGCCGAATATTTCGGTGGACACCAAAATGTTGAGACCTTAGGCTGCCCGCATGAGTTCCCGCCTCGCCTCTCCCGGCGTCCTCACGGCCGGCGCCGCCACCTTCTCCGTGCTCGCCTGGGCATCCGCCTTCGTCTCCATCCGCAGCGCCGGGGCCGCCTACTCCCCGGGCGCGCTCGCACTCGGCCGATTGCTCGCCGCCTCGCTGGTGCTGTTCGCCCTGGTGGCGATACGCCGCGAGGGACTGCCGCCCCGGGGCGCCTGGCGCGGCATCCTGGTGTCCGGTGTGGTGTGGTTCTGCGGCTACATGGTCGCCCTGAACTGGGGTGAACGCCTGGTCGACGCCGGTACGGCGGCCCTCCTCGTCAACGTCGGGCCGATCCTGATGGCCCTCCTCGCGGCGCGGCTGCTCGGCGAGGCACTGCCGCCACGGCTGCTTGCCGGGATGGCGGTGTCCTTCGGCGGGGCGGTGGTGGTCGGCCTGTCGACCTCGTCCGGCCACGAAGGCGGCACCTCAGTGCTCGGCGTGGTGCTGTGCCTCCTCGCCGCCATGGCGTACGCGACCGGCGTGGTCGCCCAGAAGCCCGCGCTCACGTACGGGACTCCGCTTCAGATCACGGCGTACAGCTGCCTGGTCGGCACGGTGGCCTGCCTCCCCTTCGCCGGTCAACTGGCCACCGAACTGCCGGATGCCCCGGCCTCCGCGACGCTCAACATGCTTTACCTCGGCGTGGTGCCCACCGCCCTCGCCTTCACCACCTGGACCTACGCCCTGGCCCGCATGCCCGCCAGCCGCCTGGGCGCCACGACCTATGCCGTCCCGGCCATCGTGGTCCTGCTGAGCTGGGTGTTCCTGGACGAGGTGCCTGCCTGGCTGACCCTGGTTGGTGGTGCGCTGTGCCTGACCGGCGTGGCTGTGTCCCGCTCCCGCCCGCGTGCGCCCCGTGAGTCCGCCGCTGCCCCTGCTCCGCAGGCCGCCGAGCCGGAGTCCGCCGACGCGCCGTCCTGACTACGGGGTGGCGGAGTCCGACGGTTTGGCGCCGATCGAGATTTCCGCCCAGACCGTTTTCCCGGGCGCGCCGCCCCGGCGGGGCCCGACGGCCCAGCGCTCCGCCAGTTGTGAGACGAGGTAGAGGCCCCGGCCCGTTTCGGCGTCCGGGGCCGCTGTGGTGAGTGTGGGGCGCTTCTCGGCGCGGGTGTCGGATACCTCGATGCGGATCACGGGGCCGGTGTTGGTGGGTGGCGCGGTCAGGCGCACGTGGAAGTCCCGCCCGGGGACGCGGCCGTGGCGTACGGCGTTGGTGACCAGCTCGCTTGCGATGAGCGTGACGGTCTCGTTGGGGCCGGAATCGTACGGGTAGCCCCACGCGGCCAGCCGGTGCGATACGAGCCGCCGAGCGAGGCGCGCGCCGCGCGGAGTTGAGGTGAAGCGCATGGCGAACTCGCCTGGTGCTGGACGGAACTGTTCCGGGCTTGTCCCTCGTGAGGGGGCATTTTCGGTCGTCATGGGGGTCAGCCTTGTGGGCCTGCGCCTAGCCTGGCCAGGAAGCGCGCGTGTACGGACGGTGCCTGTACGAACACGCGAAGTGTGCCGGGAGGGGTGCGACATGGCAGGTACAGAGCGGTCCGCGTTCCTGAGGGGCTTCGGCAAGCAGCTGAAGCTGTTCCGGGAACGGGCCGGGCTCACCCGGGCGGAATTGGGGTCGCTTATCGGGTACAGCGTGGACCAGGTGGCGTCGGTCGAGTGCGGGCGGCGTATCCCCAAGCCGGAGCTGGTCGACAAGGCCGACGAGGTGCTGGACGCGGGTGGCGTGCTGGCGGCGATGAAGGAGGAGCTTGCGCAGGCGCGGTATCCGGCGTTCTTCCGTGATGCGGCGCGGTTGGAGGCGGTGGCGGCTGAGGTGCAGATTTACGCACATCTGGCCGTGCCCGGGCTGTTGCAGACGGAGGACTACGCGCGAGCCGTACTCGGGATGCGGCGTCCACTGCTGGATGAAGAGATCGTCGAACAGCGTGTAGCCGCGAGGATGGAGCGGCAGGCGATTTTCGGCGCACGACCGGCGCCCCTCTTGGGCTTCGTTGTCGAGGAGTCCGTACTGCGCCGGCCGATTGGCGGTGTGCAGGTACTGCGTGGGCAGTTGGAACACCTGCTCCTGGTTGGGGAGAGGCGCAACGTGGAAGTCCAGGTGATGCCTCTGGGGCGGGAAGACAGCGCTGGCCTGGACGGGCCGTTCACCCTGATGACTCCCAGGGGCGGCGAGCAACTTGCGTATCTTGAGGGTCAGGGGCGCAGCGCTCTGCTCACTGACCGGGAAGATGTCCACATCATCGCCGCCCGATATGGGATCATCCGGGCCCAGGCTCTCAACCCACGAGAGTCGTCCATCTTCATCGAGAAGTTGCTGGGGGAGCTATGAGCGGAGACATACGCGAGTTGGTCTGGTTCAAGAGCAGCTACAGCGGCAGCGAGGGCGGCGAGTGCGTCGAGGTCGCCACCCGCCCCAACACCGTCCACGTCCGGGACAGCAAGAACACCACCGGCCCGATCCTGACCGTCACCCCCGACGCATGGACCCAGTTCGTGGGGTTCGCCGCACACCGCTGACACCCCGTACGACGCGGGCCCCGCATCGGCGGAGCCCGCGTCGACGGTGTTCTAGGATTTCGATGGCAGCGTCCTGAGCAGGCAAGGAGTTCTTCGTGGGTGAGCCGCGATACGTGGTGATCGCCGGTGACCTCATGAAGAAGATCGCCGCCGGAAAGTGGCCCGTGGGGGAGTTGCTGCCCACCGAGCCCGAGTTGGCCGCCGAATACCGCGTCTCGCGCGAAACACTGCGGCGGGCGTTGAAGCGCCTGGAGCTGGCTGGGCTGATTTCGCGGCACCCGGGGACGGGCACACGCGTGGAGCGATTGGCGCCGGTGGCTGCGTTCACCGCGCAGCTGGGGAGTGTCGAGGAGCTGACCCAGTACGGCGAGGCCGCCGTGCGGAGTGTTCTGTCGGTCGAACCCGTGACCGTGGATGCGGCGCTCGCCGAGGTCACGGGCCTGGCCGAGGGGTCCAGGCAGGTGTGTGTGAGCTCGGTCCGGCGGGACCCCGACCACGCTGACGAGGTCGTTTCCTGGGCGCGGGTGTATCTGGGCCCGGAGGACGCCAAGGCGGTGGCCGGGGATCTGGAGGAGGGCCGCCAGCTGATCGCCGATCTGATCGAGGCCCGGACGGGGCGCGCGGTGGAGCGGGTGGTGCAGCAGGTGCGGGCGGTGAGTGTGTCGGCGGAGGCGGCGGCGCGTCTCGCGCTGGAGCCGGGGAGCCCGGGGCTGGAGTTCGTACGCCGCTACTACGACGCTTCCGGCGTCCTGTTCGAGGTCACCGTGAGCACGCATGCCGGTGATCGATTCGTCTACGAGACGGTTCTGCAGCGGAGGTAGTGGCCACGGCGGCCCGCCGCTCATTTTGTTTTACAGCTCTTGACACAAATATTTCCCTGAGCATCCTTGTCTAGACACAACTCATGTCTAGACAAGGATGTGCCGCATGAGATCCCAGGAGCAGCTGCTGGACGCCACCTCGCCACCCCCTGCGCCCCGCAAGCGCTGGTACCGGGGGCTCGGGGCGCAGGTCGTCATCGCGATGGCTCTGGGAGTCGCGGTCGGCTTCGCCTTCCCCGGCTTCGCGGTGGACTTGAAGATCATGGGGGACCTGTTCCTGGCGCTGATCAAGGCGGGCGTCGCCCCGTTGGTGTTCTTCACCGTCGTCATGGGCATCGCGTCCGCCGGCGATCTGAAGAAGGCCAGCCGTCTCGGATTCCTGGCGCTGATCTACTTCGAGGTCGTCTCCACCCTCGCCCTGCTCCTCGGTCTCGTGGCGGCGAACCTGTTCGGGGTGGGCAAGGACGCGGGGGGCCTCACCTCGGGCGGGGGCGGCACCGCTCCGGCACCCTCGGCCGGGGAGGGGGAGCACGGGGTCCTGGCCTTCCTCCGGGACATCGTGCCCGACAACTTCGTCGGAGCCTTCTCCTCCGGTCAGCTGCTGCAGGTCGTGCTCGTGGCTGTTCTGTTCGGCATTGGTCTGCTGGCCCTCAAGCCGCATATGCAGGAGAAGATCAACTCCGGCCTTGAGGTCGTCTCGGAGGCGTTCTTCGCCTTCGTCAACGTCGTCATGAAGCTCGCCCCGATCGGGGCCTTCGGCGCCATCGCCTACTCGGTGGGCACCAGTGGCAGCAAGATGCTCCTGGCCCTGACCGAACTCGTCCTCCAGTACTGGCTGGTCGTCGCCGTCTTCGTGTTCGGCATCCTGGGGCTGGTCTGCCTGATCGCCGGATTCAACATCTGGCGCATCCTGCGCTACGTACGCGTCGAGATGACGCTCGTCCTGGGCACGGCCTCCTCCGAGGCAGCGCTTCCCGGGCTGCTGAAGAAGCTGACCAGGATCGGATGTTCGAAGCAGAGCGTCGGCCTGGTGATCCCCACCGGCTACGCCTTCAACCTCGACGGCACATCGCTGTACATGTCCATCTGCACCCTGTTCGTCGCCAACGCGTACGGGATCCCCATGGGCATCCCCGAACAGCTCGGCCTGCTTCTGATCATGCTGCTGACCTCCAAGGGCGCGGCCACCGTGTCCGGCGGGACGTTCGTCGTCTTCACCTCCACGGTCGCGGCGACCGGGACCCTCCCCGTCGAGGGCACGGCCGTCCTCTTCGGCGTGTACCGCTTCATGTCCATGGCCACGGCGTTCTGCAACACCTTCGGCAATGTGGTCGCCACCTTCGTCCTGGCCAAGTGGTGCAAGGAGATGGACGTCGAGAAGGTCCAGCGCGCCCTGGCCGACCCCGCCGCGTTCCTCGCGCAGTCGGAGCCGGAGTCCGAGTCCGGCTCCGATGACGTGTCTCGCGCGCCCGAACCCGCCCACGCCACCCCCTCCATCGCAAAGTGAGACCGCACATGAGCAGCAGTACCGTCTTCGACTCCTTCCTCTTCCGCGACATGTTCGGCACCCCCGCCATGCGCGAGATCTTCAGCGACACCGCCTACGTCCAGCGCATCATCGACACCGAAACCGCCCTCGCCCGCGCCCAGGCCAAAGTCGGCATCATCCCCGCCGAGGCCGCTGACGACATCACCGCCAAGGCCGGTCTCGACGGCCTCGACCTGGAGCGGCTGCGCACCGAGACGGAGATCGTCGGCTACCCGGTGCTGCCCATCGTCAAGCAGGTGGCCGAGCAGTGCGGCGACGCGGGCCGCTACCTCCACTGGGGCGCCACCACCCAGGACATCATGGACACCGCGGTGATGCTCCAGTGCAAACAAGGCGTCGCCCTGCTCCAGGACCAGCTCGACCGGGTACGCCGCGCCCTCCGGCTGCTCGCGGACGAGCACGCCGCCACCGTCACCGCCGGGCGCACCCACCTTCAGCACGCCCTCCCCGTCACCTTCGGCTACCGCTGCGCCGTGTGGCTCTCCGCCCTGGACCGCCACGCCGAGCGGCTGGAACAGGCCCGCCGGCGTGCCCTGATGGTGCAGTTCGGGGGCGCCGCGGGGACTCTGGCCTCGCTCGGCCCGGGCCCGGAGGGCCTGGAGGCGCGTGCCGTTCTGGCGGCCGAGCTGGGGCTTCGCGATCCCGAGATCACCTGGCATGTCGCCCGTGACGGGCTCGCGGAGCTGGTCACGCTCTTTGCCGCGGTCGGCGGCTCGCTGGGCAAGATCGCCTGGGACGTGATGATGATGTGCTCCTCCGAGTTCGGCGAGCTCGCGGAGCCCTTCGTTCCCGGGCGCGGCGCCAGCTCGACCATGCCGCAGAAGCGCAATCCCATCTCCAGCGAGCTGATGTTCGCCGCCGCCAAACTGCTCCGCGACAAGTCCTCGACCGTACTCGACGCGATGATGCAGGACTTCGAGCGCGCCACCGGCCCCTGGCACCTGGAGTGGGCCGCCGTGCCCGAAGCCTTCCTGCTCTTGTCCAGCTCCCTCCACCAGGCCGAGTTCATGCTCTCCGGCCTGGAGGTGAACGTGGACCGGATGCGCCGGAACACCCACATCACCGGAGGGCTCATCGTCGCCGAAGCGGTCATGATGGACCTCGCGCCTGTTCTGGGCCGTCAACGGGCCCACGACGTCGTCTACGAAGCGTGTCGCACCGCCATCGAAACCGGCACCACGCTCGAGGCCGAACTCCGTACGCACGCCGAGCTGGTGGACCAACTTGGCGCCGAGCGCATCAGCGAGCTGTGCGATCCCGCCCGCTATCTGGGCAGCGCGGTCGCGATGACCCGCAGCGTCGTCGGCACGATCTAGTCGTCGGCACGATGTGAACCGACCCGACGGAGACGGCGCGGGCCACCGCTGACGCGGGCCCGCGCCGGGCCGGGGGCTCAACCCGGCGTCAGCCGAGCGTGAGCCACTGGATACCGAGCCGTTCGACCCGCGCGGTCTCCGCCGCGTCGAGCGCCGCGCGGCCGGTGGCCTTGCGCAGGAAGGTCGGCTCGTCCCAGCCCAGCTCGCGTGCGGTGTCCAACTGGCCGGACCCGAGCAGAAGTTCCCGCACGACCGTCCCGGCCTCCGCAGTCAGCCACGGTTCACATCCCAGCGCCTCCGCCACGTCCAGGCCGTGAACCGCGAGCTCGACCACCCGGGTGATCAGGAACTCCGAGAGCAGCATCGCGTCGCCGTGGCGTGTCCGTACGACACGGTTTTCCGGTTGGTCCCGGCACAACCGGTCCACCTGCTGCCACGTTGCGGCGAAGTCGTCGGCGAGAGCGGCGCCGTTGGCGCACTGTGCCGCGTGGTTGCGGGCCAGGTCGATGCGGACAGTGTTCGTCTGCGGGCTGAACCGATCGTCCGGCCGGTAGTACTCCGCCGCAGTGACCTCGGCGCTGTCCGGAGCCGGGCTGCCCAGCATCAGCGGCAGCCAGGCGATCACTACCCGGACGTGCCCCAGCAACTCGCGAACGGACCAGGGCTCACACCGCGTTGGACGATCCCATTCGGCCTCCGAAAGCCCGGCAACCGCCTTGGTGAGCTCCCCCGCTTCGAGGCGGAACGCTTCCAGCACCCGGTCCTGATCCATGCCGATCAAGCTATCAGCGGCCTCCGCGCCACCCCGGAGAGCGGGCAGCAATAGGCGAGGAGAACACTCTCCCCGCCACTTTCAACCTATAGCCCACCGGGGGCCTTGCGGCAAGGCCCCGGTCGTGGCGCAGAATCCTCGGCCGAGGCCAGAACGCAGACGTTTCATTTCGTGCCATGGGGGATTTTCGTGACTGACGTGATCATTGCCGGCGGCGGACCGACCGGCCTGATGCTGGCCTGCGAGTTGCGGCTGCACGGCGTGCATGTGGTCGTACTGGAGAAGGAGGCGGAGCCGGCCACGTATGTCCGTTCGCTCGGTCTGCATGTGCGCAGCATCGAGGTGATGGACCAGCGCGGCCTGCTGGAGCGGTTCCTCGCTCATGGCCGGCAGCACCCGGTCGGCGGTTTCTTCGCCGCCATCACCAAGCCGTCGCCCGACGGGCTGGACACCACGCATCCCTACGTCCTCGGCATCCGGCAGCCCATCACCGAGCGCCTGCTGGCCGAGCGCGCCACCGAGCTCGGCGCAGAGATCCGGCGCGGCTGTGAGCTGGTCGGGCTGAGCCAGGACGAGGGCGGGGTGACGGTCGAGCCGGCCGATGGCGCGCGACTGCGCTCGCGCTACCTCGTCGGCTGCGACGGTGGCCGCAGCACGGTGCGGAAGCTGCTCGGTGTCGGCTTTCCCGGCGAGCCCTCCAGGCACGACACGCTGCTGGGCGAGATGGAGGTGGCGGTGGCGCAAGAGACGGTGGCCGCCGTGGTGGCCGAAGTCCGCAAGACGCACCTGAGGTTCGGCCTCGGGCCCTTCGGGGGCGGTGTGTACCGCGTCGTCGTGCCCGCCGAGCGGGTGGCCGAGGACCGCTCGGCCCCGCCGACCCTCGAGGAGTTCAAGCAACAGCTGCGGGTGTTCGCGGGCACCGACTTCGGCGTGCACTCACCGCGCTGGCTGTCCCGGTTCGGCGACGCCACCCGGCTGGCCGAGCGCTACCGGACCGGCCGGGTGCTGCTGGCCGGCGACGCGGCGCATGTCCACCCGCCGCTGGGCGGGCAGGGCCTCAACCTCGGCATCCAGGACGCGTTCAACCTCGGCTGGAAGCTGGCCGCCGAGGTCAACGGCTGGGCGCCGGAGGGGCTGCTGGACAGCTACCACACCGAACGGCACGCGGTGGCCGCCGACGTGCTGGACAGCACCCGCGCGCAGATGGTGCTCATGTCCCCCGAGCCGGGCCCCCAGGCGGTGCGGCGGCTGCTGGCGGAACTGATGGACTTCGAGGACGTGAACCGCCATCTGATCGAGAAGGTCGTCGCGATCGGGGTCCGCTACGACTTCGGCTTCGGTGAGGGGCATGAACTGCTCGGCCGGCGGATGCCGGACATGGCGTTGAAGCACGGTCGCCTCTACGAACTGATGCACGGCGGCCGCGGGCTGCTGCTCGACCGGACCGGCCGGCTCTCGGTGGCGGGCTGGGCGGATCGCGTGGACCACGTCGTCGACGTCGGTACGGAGCTGGACGTGCCCGCCGTACTGCTGCGGCCGGACGGCCACGTGGCGTGGGTGGGCGAAGACCAGCAGGATCTGCTCGGCCGGCTGCCCACGTGGTTCGGCGCTGCTCTCAGCTGAGCTCGGTTGCTCATTATGCAGTCCAGCCTGTTCAGTTTCAGCTGGACAGGCTGGGCTGAGGGATTTACCGTGAAGGCATGACGGAGACCCCTCGCGGCACGTCCGCGTCCGCCGTGCGCGCCGCGCACGAGATTAGGGTCGTGGTCGGGCGGCTGCGGCGGCGGTTCAAGGAGACGTACGACAACGAAGAGCTCACCCCCACGCAGACGGCCGTGCTCAGCAGGCTCAGCAAGGACGGCCCGGCCTCGACCAGCGATCTGGCGGCGGCCGAGCGCGTTCGGCCGCAGTCGATGGCGGCCACGCTCGGCGTGCTCGACGAGCGCGGGCTGATCCGGCGGCGGCCCGATCCTGACGACGGGCGGCGGCAGCTGATCTCGCTGAGCGAGAGCGGTACGGCGTATGTCGACGACGCGCGGCGGGCGGGGGAGGAATGGCTCGCCCGGTCGCTCGAATCCGGCTACACGGAGGAGGAGCGGCAGACCATCATCGAGGCGCTGGCCCTGCTGGACCGGCTCAGCGGCGCATGATCGCGCGGCTCAGGTCGCTCGTTTCGCTCGCTTCACTCGGGCCGCTTGCTTCACTCGGGCCGTTCGGGTCGCGCGCGCGGCGGAGGGCCGGGAGGGCCGGGAGGGCCGGGAATGGGACGCGGGACGCCTTCGATCGGAGGCTGCTCGCGCCGATGATCCTGGGTTCGGTGCTGAACCCGATCAACTCCACCATCGTCGCGGTGGCGTTGGTGCCGATCGGCGTCGCGCTCGGGGCGCCGCCCGCGCAGACGGCGTGGCTGGTCTCCGCGCTCTATCTGGCCACCTCGATAGGCCAGCCCGTGATGGGGCGGCTGATCGACCTCTACGGGCCGCGCCGGCTCTTCCTCGCAGGGATGTCGCTGGGCGGGATCGCGGGGCTGATGGGGGTGCTGGCCCCGAATCTGGGCGTGCTGATCGCCGCGCGGGTGGTGCTGGGGTTCGGCACGTGCGCGGGCTATCCGGCGGCGATGTATCTGATCCGGGGCGAGGCCCGGCGGACGGGGCGGGAGAGCCCCGCCGGGGTGCTGACCGCGCTCGCGGTCGCCAACCAGACCGTCGCCGTCATCGGGCCGTCCCTGGGTGGGCTGCTGATCGGCCTGGGCGGCTGGCGCACCACATTCGCCGTCAACATCCCGCTGGCCGTGGCCGGTCTGATCCTCGGCGCCCGGCGGCTGCCCAAGGCGCCCCCGCCGGACTCGTCGGACCCGTCGGAGCGCGGCGGCGGGCGGATCAGGCTGGACCTGGCAGGGATGGCGCTGTTCGCCGCGACGCTCGTCGCGCTGCTGCTGTTCCTGATGCAGCCGCGGGCCGACCGCTGGTATCTGCCGGTGCTCGTGGCGGTGGCGGCGACCGGGTTCACGGTGCGGGAGCTGCGGGCGGCGGAGCCGTTCATCGATCTGCGGGTGCTCGGCGGCAACCGGCCGCTGGTCCTCACATACGGGCGTACCGTCCTGGCCGCCGTCGTGTCGTACGTCTTTCTGTACGGCTACCCGCAGTGGCTGGAGGAGGGGCGGGGGCTGAGCGCATCGCAGGCGGGGCTCGCGCAGCTGCCGGTGTTCCTGGTCGGGATCGCCGTGTCCACCGCCACCGGCCGCCGCCCCGAGGTGCGCGGCAAGCTGGTCGTCGGCGCCCTGGGGCAGATCGCCGCATGCGCCACGATGCTCCTGCTGCGGCCGGACAGCCCGGTGTGGCTGCTGATCGCCGTCGCGCTGCTCTTCGGCGTACCACAGGGGCTGAACAACCTGGCGCTGCAGAACGCGGTGTACCACCAGGCCGACCCGGAGCGGATCGGGTCCTCGGCGGGGCTGATGCGTACCTTCTTCTACCTCGGCGCGATCGTCGCCTCCAGCGCGTACGGCGCCTTCTACGGAACCCGCGCCGACACCGGCGGCCTGCACGGTCTGGCCTGGCTCATGCTCGCCGTCGCCGCCGTGTTCCTGGTGATCACGGCTGTGGACCGCTCGCTGGACCGGATCGGGGCCGACGACCGGTCTCCTTCTGCCTAGCGCTTTCCCTGATCACAGTGATGACAGCATTGAAAGGTTCAGTGAACGTGAACGTGCCCGAGAACACCGCCCTGCTCGTGATGGACATCCAGGAGGGCATCGTGGCCCGCGTCCACGACGACCCCGACTACCTCCCCCGCCTGGCCCGCGCCATCGACGCCGCCCGCCGGGCCGACATCCCGGTCGTGTACGTGGTCATCGGCTTCCGTTCCGGCCACCCCGAAGTGTCCGACCGCAACGCGACGTTCAGCGCCCTGCCGCCGGGCACCTTCGCCGAGGGCGACCCCCATGCGGCCATCCACCCCGACGTCGCGCCGCGGCCGGGGGAGGTCGTGGTCACCAAGAAGCGGGTCAGCGCCTTCACCGGCAGCGATCTGGAGCTGGTCCTGCGGTCCGCCGGAATCACCCGTCTCGTCCTGACCGGCCTCGCGACCAGCGGCGTCGTCCTGTCCACGCTGCGCCAGGCCGCCGACCTCGACTACCGGCTCACCGTGCTGGCCGACGGCTGCGCCGACCGCGACCCGGAGGTCCACCGGCTGCTGACCGAGAAGGTGTTCCCGGGGCAGGCCGAGGTCAGCACCGTCGACCAGTGGGTTGCGGCGGTGGGGTGAGTGCGGTCGGCGCGCGTTACGTCTCCGACGGGCCGTCCGGCGTCGAAGTGCCGTCAGATGTCGAAGTGCCGTCAGGTGTCGGAGTGCCGGGTGTTCCGGATGTCCCGGACGGCAGGATCCACACGGCGGCCCAGCAGCACCCCCGTACCACGAAGGCCCCGGCCAGCGCCCACCACACGCTGTCCACACGGACCTCGGACAGCCAGGCGATGAGATACCACACCAGCGTGTCTTGGATGAGGCCGATGACTGCCAGGATCGGCAACAGGAGCCCTTGGTACGGATCCTTGGGCGTGGCCCAGAGCGCGGTGCTGATGCCCGCGAAGAGGATGTACGCGAAGAAGTAACCGAACAGCGGGGACTCGCCCGTCTCGTCGAGCGTTATCCCCGGCAGCGCGGCGGCCAGCGCGACTCCGGGGAGCAGCCCTACCTGCTGTCTTCGAATGTCTTTCATGATCGGGACTCTGCCAGGCCGTGCGCCGCCCGGGAATACTCCGACGACCTGGAGACCGTCACATTCCGAGCGCCTCGGACATCCAGTCGGCGGCCGCGGGCAGCCAGTCCGCGTGGGCGTTGCCCAGCAGATGGTCGCCGTATGGGACGAGCAGATACTCACCGCGCGGTGCCAGGCGGGCCAGTGGCTCTCCGCAGGTCACTCCTGAGATGTCGTCCTGGCCGCCGTCGACCACCAGGAGCGGGCAGGCGATACGGGGCGCCAGCGCGGACAGGTCCACCTGGTCGGCGAAGTCGCGGGCCGCCCGGGTGCTTCCGGCGCGCCGGGTGAGGATGTTCCGGAGCGGGGGCGGCAGGGCCGGCCAGTCGAGGCGGAAGGGACCGCTCACGGTGGTGGCGGCGACCACGCGAGGCTCGTGGGCGGCGCTCTCCGCGACGTAGTAACCGCCCAGGCTGAGGCCGACGAGCCCGACCCGGTCGACGCCGAGCGCGTCCACGACCTGCCCGATCACCTGGTGGTAGTCGGGCCGGACCGTGGTGGTGGCCGCGAGTGTGCCCTGCCCGGGGCCGTCCATCGTGAACACGGCCAGGCCCCTGCGCAGCAGTGCCGAGGTGACCGCGTGGAACTCCTCCTTGCCGGAGTCCAGGCCGGGCACGACGACGACGGTGGCGTACGCGTCGGCAGGGCCGCGGAGCCAGCCGGCGAAGGCGGGTCCGTCGAGCCGGCGGGCGCCGGGTTCCAGAATCTCCAGCGCGCGGCGCATCGCGGCGTCGGCCTCGGCGGCGGACTGCGCAGCCGCCTCTGCGGCAGCCTGGGTCTCGCGGTCTGTGTACGGGCCCAGGGTGGCGAAGTGGAACCAGCGCGCGGCCACTTGGCAGTGCGCGCCGGTCGATATCGGGGAGGCGGCCTGCTCCGCGCGTACGAGGTGGCGGCGAGCGGCCCTCATGAATGCCTGTCCCCAGTCGTCGACCGAGGTCAATTCGGCGGTGACACGCTGGTATTCATGCGGGTCAAGACCGGCGGCGGTGGCGCGCGTCAGATTCTCCGCGGCGAGGTCGGCGACGTTCATGACACCACCCCCGTGGTGAGGACCGCCTTGCCGCGGATCCGGCGCTCCCGCAGGTCGACCAGGGTCTCGGCGGTCTTCGCCCAGTCCGCGGTGCGGCCGATCTCCGGATGCAGCCGCCCGTCGCGCACCAGGCGCACCAGGGTGGCCAGGTCGTGGCCATAGGGCGGGCCCGCGTAGTGGAAGTGGCGGATGACGGCGCCTTCCGGGCCGCTGAGGAGGTCGAAGAAGTCCAGCGTCGCCGGGGTACGGCTGGCCTGGCCGAACCAGATCAGCGTGCCGCCCGGGGCCAGCTCGGACAGCGCGACCGGCAGATCGGCGCCGCCGGTGGACTCCAGCACCACGTCGAACGGCCCCCGCGCCTCGGCCACCGCGTGCACGGCCGCCGCGGCGCCCAGAGCGCGCAGCCGCTCGGCGCGCGACGGGGTGGCGGTCACCACGGTGACCTCAGCGCCCGCGGCGGCGGCCAGCTCGGTGACGTAGTGGCCGACACCGCCCGAGGCGCCGGTCACCAGCAGCCGCCTGCCCGTCACGCTGCCTGCGGTGCGCAGCAGCCGCAGGGCGGTGATGCCGGCCAGCGGCAGGGCCGCGGCGTCGACGGCGCTGAGGGAGTCGGGCAGTTCGGCGAGCGAGTGGGTGGGCACGGCCGCGTACTCGGCCCACCCGCCCCGGGGCGGGTGGCCCACCACGCGGGTGCCGACCCGGGGGCCGGACCTGTCGGCGGCTGCCTGCACCACCAGGCCGGCGACGTCCTTGCCGGGCATCAGGCCCGGGTTCGGTCGTTCCAGGAGGAACGTCTCGCCTCGGTTCGGCGCGAACGCCTCGACGCGGATCAGCGCCTCGTCCGGCGCCGGGACGGGCTGGGCGTCCTCGGTGAACTCCACCGGGCGCGCCGGATCTCCCGTGGGGATCAGTCTCTGCATGCGGATCATGTAATCGGCGGTGGCACCGGACGAGCCAACAACCTGCTGGGCGAGCCGACAACCTATGGTTGTCGCCCATGGCGAGAGGCGCGTACCTCTCTGGATGGACCTCTAGGGTGAGAGCCATGGACCTCGATCTGGCGCAGGTACACGCCTTCGTTCTCGCCGCGGAGGAGGCGCACTTCGGACGGGCGGCCGAGGCGCTGTCGATCTCACAACAGGCGCTGTCCAAGCGGGTCGCACGCCTGGAGTCCGTACTGGGCACCTCGCTGTTCCTGCGCACCGGCCAAGGGGTGGAGCTGACCCGCGCCGGCCACCGCTTCCTGGAACCGGCCCGGCGGACGCTGGCCGCCGCGGACCGGGCCGTCGCCGCGGCCCTGGACGAACACCGGCCGCTGCGAGTCGATGTATGGGGCCACCTCTACGCACCCATGCGCACGCTCGCACAGGTGGCGGCGGGAAACGACGCACCACCACCGCTGGAACTCGGACACGGTCGCGATCTGCCGTCGGTGGCGGCGGCGCTGCTGCGCGGCGACATCGACGCCGCGTTCGGCCGTGTCCATCCACCGCTGCCCGCGGGGCTGACACACCGTCTGGTGCGGCTGGAGCCGGTGGACGCCGTCCTGAGTGTGGACCATCCCCTGGCGGACGAGCCCGCTCTGCGGCCCGAGCAACTGCGGAACAGCCTGCTGTGGGCCCCCGCGACGCTGGACCGACTCGACTTCCTGCACCGTTTCGCCGAGCGGTTCGGCATCCGGGACCGTGCCGAAGGCACCAACCTGGGGCTGGACGGTTTCCTCGCCGATCTGGCCGCGGACCCGCGACGCTTCTCGCTGATACCGGCCGATGTGCCGCTTCCGCACATTCCGGGGATCCGGTCCGTTCCGCTGGTCGGCCCCACGCCGCTGTACGCCTGGTCGCTGCTGTGGTGCGGCAGCGGACCCCCTCACCTGCCCACGCTGCTGAGCGCGCTCGCGGCGGAGGCGGGGCGTAGCCGCTGGCTGGAGTACGACCCGGCGCAGGACTGGCTGCCTGAGCCTCAGTCCGGGGAGGGGTGGAATCGAGCAGCCTGAGGGGCGCTGATCAACGCTGATGATCGCCGTTCAGCGCCGGTTGCGCGGGTGGTCGCGGGCGGTGCGCTCGTTGCCCCTGCGGTAGTTGCCGGTCCAGCGAGCCATCACCTCTTGCGGATCACCCGCCTCGGCCTCGGCGATGAACTGTGCCGCCCGGGAGCCGCGCAGGGTGGTCGCCGCGCGGCCGTTGTGGGCGATGACCACGCTGCCGTCGCCGCGCTGTCGGTAGGCGAAGCCGGACGGTGTGGGCATCGGTGCGCACTCCTTTCGGCCGCCGCCGGAGAGGCGTCGACCGTACCGTCCGGGAGCCGGCGGGCGCGCGTGGATTTCCGCGCTGTGTCAGGCCGCGATACGGAGCCAGGTGTCACCGGCACGAAGCCACAGAAAGCCGTCGCGCCCCTGACCGCAGCGCATGACCATCCGGCCGGGCACTCGTACCGAGCGCCGCTCGGTCACGCTCCACGTATCGCCGATCAGCTCGGCTCGGATCACTTCGGTCGACCGCTGGTTGTGGTTACGCCTGGTCAGAACCGCTCGACGGCCACGTACGGCGAATCCGTCCGGATCACGTACGGGACTGGGCCAGCTGGTCACCTCGCCCGTGGCGGGGGTGATCCGCGTCAGGAACGTGCCGCCGCGGCTGCTGCCGGAGTACCAGACCAGCCACACCCACTCACCCTCGGTGGCCGCGGTGCAGCCCTCCAGGGGTGCATCAGGAAGGCGGCCTTCCGGAGCCCATACCGCCCGGCCTTCGGCACTCCACCCGGCAAGCCCGGCCGCCGACTCCCGATGTCCTCCGTAGATCCCTTCGTCGCCGTAGGCCGTCCAGATCAACCCACCGCGGTCGGTGATCAGCACAGGAATGTCGTCACCGATGCAGAAGGAGCCCTCCTGCTCGCCCTCCGCAGACCACACCATGGCATTCGGCCCCCACGAGCCCGGCTTTTCCCCGAAGGCGCGACTGCTGGCCAGGAGGAGCCGGGAGTCCGGGAGGAGGGCGATGTGGCTGGGGCGGAGCGGTACGTCATTGAGCGTTCGGCGTTGAACGGATCCATCAGCCTGGCGAATCACCAGCATCCCCTCGAAGGGGACCTCCGGGCCCCACCCCACCCAGCCCTTGATGTAGGGGCTTTGCCGCAGCTGCCGCCGATGGACGAACAGAACAGCAAGGTCTCCCGTCGGGTCAACGGTCCACCACAGAGGACGTCGCCCTGCCCGCAGATCCGCAGTGGCCGGCCTCCAGACCTGCTGCACCTCAACGACCGCCTCCGACACCGCATCCTCCCGCTCGGAACGACCCCCATTTTGGCGGGTCGTTCCGAGCGGGGACGCACGGGGCCGGATGCGACCTCGGGTCCTGTGCCGGGTCCGGTCAGTCGGTCGCGGGGGGAAGCAAGGGCCGGGCCGGTACGGACGGCGCTGCTGGGGAGGCTTGAGGAGCGGGCCTGCCGGGGACCGTCGCGGCCGGGGGCGGGCCGGGGATCCCTGGGCGCTGGGCCGCCTGTGATGTGTCCAGATGGGCGGCAGCGGCTCCGCGCAGTTCTGCCAGAGCGGCAAGCCTCCGCTCAAGACCGTGAGGGCCGCCGACGCCACGGAACAGGCCGTCCGGGCCGACGTCATCCAGGAATTCCGCGAGCCCCATGCCCCGGACACCCGTATCGGTGAGAAGGGCCCACAGCGCCTCGGGAACGCAGCGCAGTTCGGCCCCGTCCCTCAGGGCAATGACGAGCAGCGGCATATCGGCTTCGGTCATGGTCCGCCGGTCCGCGACGACCACGACGGCGTACGGGGCGTCGGGGCCGGCCGACGCCACGATCTGCTCGCTCGTGAGCCCCGCGAGCCGCCGGTCCTCCACGGCTTCCGTATCGGCCCGCACCAGACCGCCACCCACCGGGGCGGCCACGGCCGCGCGGACGGCCCGCCAGGCTTCGTCGTCGCCGAAGTCCGTACGGAGCAGGGGAGTTGACTCGGTTTCAATCAGCACGGCTCCATGATGCTGGGCGCATCGACTCGCCGCATTGTCATTGGCTTGTCATTCGGCGATCAGTTGTTGGAGCCGCTGGCGGAGGGCGGTGGCCTGGGGGTCGGGGAAGGGGGCGAGGAGGGTGAGGGCTTCGGCGCGGTGGTGGCGGGCTTGTTCGGGCTGGTCGTTGTCGGCGTGGGCGTCGGCGAGGTGGGCGAGTGTCTGGGCCAGGTCCCAGGGCTGGGGCGGGTCGCGGAGGATGTGGGCGGCCATGGTGTGGAAGTCGATGGCTTCCTGGAGGCGGCCGAGGGCGCGCATGGTGTGGCCGATGCCGTCGTATGCCTGGGCTTGACCGAGGCGGCTGCCGAGGAAGCGCTGGAGTGTCTCGCAGGCCCAGTACGCTTCAAGGGCCTGGTCGTGACGGTTCTGTTCCCGCAGCAGGGTGGCTTGTTCAAGGCGAAGGAGGGCTTCGATTACGGAAGGGCCAGTGCGCTCCAGCAGGGCCGTAGCGTCAGTGAGGTGGCCCTCAGCCTCGGCGTGATGGCCGGCTTTCCGGGCTGCGCGGGCCAGGAGGCGTAAGGCGTCGATGTGGAGGTAGTGGTCGGCCGCAGTCTCGCGGTACACGGTCATGGCCTGGTGGGCAAGGCGGGCAGCCTCGTCGAATTCTCCGAGTCCGGCGGCTGCGTAACCGAGATTATTGAGGACCACACCAGTCCGGTCGTAGGGGCCGTACTGCCGGTAGAGAGCCAGGGCCTGCTCCAGACGGGCGCGGCTGGCAGCCAGCTCATGGCACCACGAGTGGACTACGCCCAAACCGTTGGCAGATTCGGCCACTCCAGCCCAATCGCCGATGCGGGTGCGTAGATCGAGCGCGGCTCGGTGGTGCTCGGCGGCTTGCGTCAGGCGCTTGGAGTCCTTGTACATGGCGCCCAGGGTTTCGTGTATGAGCGCCTGTGCCCGCTGATCACCCAGGCTCCGGGCGGACTCCAGTCCAGTGCGGGCCATTGCCTGCCAGTCGTCGAAAGCACCGTGGGTCACGTGAATGCCGTGCAGGGTGGCCGGCAGTTGCCAGGCGGTCTCGTCCAGCCCGGCCTGCGCGGCAGCCTGCGCGAGGCCAGGAGGTTGGCCTGCTCACTTTGATGCCAGGCAAGCGCGTCCTGCTGTCCGTGGAAGACCAGCACCGGCGCTGGGCATGTTCGCTCCGGGGGTAGGACGGAGGGGTAGAAGGATTGGGCTGCCGCGCGGGCGGTGTCGGCGGTGTGGAGGTACCAGCGGGCCAGCCGCTGTAGTGCGGCGTGCTGGTCTTCGGGGTTTTCTTCCTGATGGGCCTGGTCGGTGGCGTAGGCGCGTAACAGGTCGTGGAATTGGTACCGGTCCGCGCTGGTGGACTCGATCAGATGGGCGCCGGCCAGCAGGTCCAGTAGGCCGTGGGTCTCTCGGGGATCAAGTTCGGCGAGGGTGGCGGCGGCCTGAACCGAGAAGTCCGGCCCCGGATGCAGGCCCAGGAGGCGGAACAGGCGCGCGGCCGGGGGCGGGAGGGTGCGATAGGACCAGGCGAAGACGGTGCGTACGGCGTCGGCTTCTTCCTGGTCGGGGCTGGACAGCGCCTCCCACAGGGTCGACTCGTCACGCAGCTGGGCGGTCAGCTCGGGCAGGGTGAGTAGCGGGTGGGTGGCGGCCCGTTCGGCGGCGATCCGCAGCGCCAGCGGGAGACGCGCGCACAGCCGTGCCAGTTCGGCGATCTGGGCGGGGTCGTCGCCGGTGCGGTAGCCGCGGGTTGCTGCGGTGATCAGCTCGGCGGACTCCTGTTCGGCGAGCATGCCCAGGGTGATACGGCGGGCACCGTCGCGCACGGCCAGCCCGGAGAGGCGGTGGCGGCTGGTCACCACCGTCAGGCAGCCTGCGGTGCCGGGCAGTAGTGGGCGGACCTGGCCGACGGTGGCAGCATTGTCCAGCACCACTAGGACCTGCTTGCCCGCCAGCAGCGATCGGTACAGCTCGGCACGCTCCTCCAACCCGGCCGGGATCGCCGGGGCGGGGACGCCGAGGGCGCGTAAGAATCGCTCCAGCGCGGCCGCTGGTGCCAGCGGTGGTCCGGCGTCGTAGCCACGCAGGTTCATGAACAACTGGCCATGAGGAAACCGCCCGCTGACGCGGTGCGCCAGGCGGACGGCGAGCGAGGTCTTGCCAACCCCGGCGGTCCCGGCGATCACCACCACCGATACCCGCCCATCCGGGTCGTCGCCGTCGCCTTCGCGTAGCAGGGTGTCCAGCTCGGCGAGTTCGGCGGTCCGGCCGACGAAGCCGGAGCCATCGGCTGGGAGTTGACGTGGCACCGGAACCTCCACACTCACCGGGGCGGGGCTGTGGAAGTGAACACCGCCGAGCACCTGTCCGGCTTGCACCACATCACGCGCTGACCCTGATAGATCCGACCACACCCCACCACGCCCGGTCGAGTGCCCCGGCCCGCCGGGTAAGACATCCCCCATCCCAGCCCCTCCCCATCACCTCACCGGCGCTCGCACCACGACAAGAGCGGTATATCCCCTACCCGCCGCCCATCCTCACACACCCGCCCCCTTCGCGCTGAAGCGTGCTGTGGGCCTCGGGCACCGGCCCACAGCACCCTCGCGCGGGCTGCTCGGTTATGTCGGCATGTTGAACTCGCCGTTCCACGCGCCGAGCAGGAACGCCTCCCACCCGGCCCGGTTGAACGCCACCGACGGGCCGCTCCTGTTACGGGTGTTGCGCACGTAGGCCAGGCCCTCGTCGAAACGGACCTCCACGCACGCGCCCGTACCGTTGCTGAAGCTGCTCTTGAACCATCCCTCGTCGGGCGGCGGGAGCACCGTCATCGTGGTCATCGCCCTCCCCTTTCTCTCGGGCCGCACGCCCTGATGCAGCGGCCGGTGTCATCAGCACACCGGTGAGCAGCCAGGTGAGACCATGGTGAGAAGCCCTCACTCACGCTTCACTCACCCGGCACCAGCCCGGTCGCGGATGGGGCGGGAGTTTCTGCTGTGGCGTGCACTGCCCTCTGCTCCGACTTTTGATGCTGCGCGCTCCTGGTACGCGCCCCGTGCGCTGCCCGACCGTGGTCCTGTCAAGGACACGCTTGTTCTGGACGGAATCCGCGCGCGCCGATCCCACCCAGGGGCGTGCAACGGGGACCTGGACGGTGAGGGCACGGCGTGGACGGCATAGGCAGTGGAAGTACAGATGACGAGGGCGTGCCCGCGGAGGGGCAGGATGCGCTGGTGCGGGAGGCCGCTGCGGCGTTCGCGGCCGAACTGATCCGGTTACGCACCGGCCTGGGGCTGTCCCAACCTGATCTGGCCCGTCGTATGGGGTACGACAAGTCCTACGTCACCCATGTCGAGCGCTGTACTCAGGCCCCCAGCCAGCCGTTCGCCCGCCAGGCCGACCATGTCCTGGGTTCCCGTGAGGCCCTGACACGCCTCTGGCGCGCCTTCCACACGGCCCGTACCGCCTACCGACGACGCCCGCATCAGCCCCCGCCGCCTGCTCTGCCTGCGGATGACGCGGACACGACTGCCAGCGACACGCCTCGCGACCCGGATGCGGAAGACGGTGGGCAGAGCGCCGGCCAATCGGGGATCGACCTGCGCGGAGCGACGGGCGTGCGGATCGGCGATGGCGTGCAGATCGGCGACCACAACACCCTGCACATCACCCACCAAGCCGCGCCTCGGCCCGCCCTCGTCGCCCTGCACAGCACACTGCCCCGGGACATCGCGGCCTTCACCGGCCGCGAAAGCGAACTCCACCGCCTCCTGCGCATGGCCGAAGACGGGTACGCCCCGGTCATCAGCATCCACACCGTCGACGGCATGCCCGGCGTCGGCAAGACCGCCCTGGTCACCCACGCCGCCCACCAGTTGGCCAAGCGCTACCCGGACGGCCAGTTGTTCGTTGACCTCCACGCTCACACGGCCGGTCAGCCTCCCGCCGACCCCTCCGACGTCCTGGCCACCCTGCTCATCGGCATCGGCATCAGCCCGCAAAACCTGCCCGACACCCTGGAGGAACGGGCCGGGCTGTGGCGCGACCGCCTGGCCACTCGCAAGATGCTGCTGATCCTCGACAACGCCGCCGACTCCGCCCAGGTCGAACCGCTCCTACCGGCCTCCCACCAGTGCCTGGTCCTGGTCACCAGCCGCCGGCGCCTTATCGCCCTGGACGGCGCCGAACCGCTCCCGCTGGACATCCTGCCGCCCGACCAGGCCGCCCATCTCTTCGTCCGGTTGGCCCGCCGCAGCCCCACCGAAGTTGACCGGTCAGCGGTCACCGAGGCCGTACGGCTGTGCGGACACCTGCCCCCTGGCCATCATCCTGCTCGCCGCACGGTTGGCCCACCACCCCGCCTGGGACCTCACCACCTTCACCGACGAATTCGCCACCGCACAGGACCGCCTGGGCGAACTCGAGGCCGACAACCGCGCCGTCGCCGCCGCCTTCGACCTCTCCTACCGAGATCTCCCACCCCACCTCCAGCGCCTCTTCCGCCACCTCGGCCTCCACCCCGGCCCCGACATCGACCCCTACGCCACCGCAGCCCTCGCCGACATCCCCCTGGCCAAAGCGCGACGCCACCTGGAAACCCTCTACGCCGACCACCTCATCGAAGAACCCGCGCGCCACCGCTATTGGCTCCACGACCTCCTGCGCGAATACGCCCACACCCTTACCACCCACGACCCGGCCGACACCCGCGCTCAAGCCACTGACCGCCTACTGACCTACTACACCCACACTGCCGAAACCGCAGACCACCGCCTCAACACCACCCCACGCCCCCACACCACCCCCGCACCCGATGCCGCACCCGAACTCACCACCCACGGAGACGCTCTGGCGTGGATGCGTACCGAATACCCCAACCTCCTCGCCTGCGCTCGTCACACCGCCGGGCACACCCACCCCACCCATCTCATCGCCCTCGCTAATGCCATGGCTGTTTTTCTCCGCCAGCAAGGGCCGTGGGACCAGGCCATCACCCTCCATCGAACCGCCGCCGAAACCGCACACCTCGTCAACGACGCCCACAACGAAGCAGGTTCCTTGCGGGAACTGGGGCGGGTGCTGTGGTTGACGGGTGATAACGCGGGGGCGGCGGAGTTGGCTGAGCAGGCGCTGGATTTGTTCCGCGCCCTAGGCGACCGCAGCGGCGAGGCGAACGCCCTGTGGGACCTGGGCCGGGTGCGATTGGGGGGTGATTACGCGGGAGCGGCGGAACTGTTCGAGCAGGCGCTGGATGTGTTCCGCGCCCTTGGTGACCGTCTCGGCGAGGCGAACGCTCTGCGGGAGCTGGGTCGGGTGAGGTGGTTGATGGGTGCTTACACGGGGGTGACCGAGCTGGCTGAGCAGGCGCTGGATTTGTTCCGCGCCCTAGGCGACCGCAACGGCGAGGCAGGTTCCCTGCGGGACCTGGGGCGGGTGCTGTGGTTGACGGGTGATTACGTGGGCGCGGCAGGGTTGGCCGAGCAGGCGCTGGATCTGTACCGAGTCCTCGGCAACCGTCTCGGCGAGGCGAACGCCCTGCCAGAGCTGAGTCAGGTCCGGCAGTTGATGGGTGATTACGTGGGGGCGGCGGGGTTGGCTGAGCGGGCGCTGGATGTGTGCCGCGATCTCGGTGACCGTCTGGGCGAGGCGAACGCTCTGCGGGAGCTTGGAGAAGTCCGGCGGCTGATGGGTGATTACGTGGGGGCGGCGGGCTTGGCTGAGCGGGCGCTGGATCTGTACCGAGTCCTCGGCAACCGCCAGGGCGAGGCATTCGCGCTGCACGAGCTGGGCATGGTGCGAACCCAGGTGGGGGATTTCGAAGCAGCGTCCAAGCTGCTGGCACGGTCACACAGCCTGTTCAAGGAGGTCGGTGATATGCAGGGAGAGGTGGAAGCACTGAATAGCACCGGCGATCTTCTGGCCGAATCTGACGGGCAAGCGATTGCCGTCTATCAGCAAGCTCTCTTCCTGGCACGTCAGATCCGCAGCTTCCTTGGCGAAGCGCATGCCCTCGAAGGAATCGCCCGCTGCCAAGCACGCACCGACAGCACACACCAGGCCGCCATCGCCACTCTCCGCGAGGCCGTGGCCGTCTACCAACGCCTCGGCGCCGCCGAGGCGCCCGCGGCCACCGAGTACCTGGCCCGCCTGGAAGCCGGACAGGCCTAGCCTCGCCGGATGTTGTAGCCCAACACCCTCAGTACGGCCAAATCGGCGGGTTGGTGCAGAAGTGCCCGCCCAGATAAGCATGATCAGGGTTGCCCGGGTCGAGCTCCCCCTGCTCAGCGATGAGCTTCGCCGCGTACGGCTCCGAGTCGTCCTGCGGCTCGTAGCCCAGTGCGCGGGCTGAGGTGAGGTCCCACCACAGGCGGGTGTTGGCCGAGCTGCCGTAGACCACCGTGTAGCCGACATCCTCCGCCGTGAGGGCCGCATGGAGGAGCCGGGCGCCGTCGGCTGGGCTCATCCAGACCGACAGCATGCGCACCGACGTCGGCTCGGGGAAGCAGGAGCCGATGCGGATGGCGACCGTCTCGATGCCGTGTTTGTCCCAGTAGAAGGACGCCAGGTCCTCGCCGAAGGACTTGGACAGGCCGTAGAACGTGTCCGGGCGGCGCGGGGTGTCGATGGGGATGAGGGATTCCTCCGGCACGGGAGTGGTGGCCGGGCGGGGGGTGAAGCCGACGGCGTGGTTGCTGGAGGCGAAGACGATGCGGTGGATGCCCGCCTCGCGTGCCGCCTCGTAGAGGTTGTAGGTGCCCTCGATGTTGGCCCGCAGGATCTTCTCGAACGGGGCTTCCAGGGAGATGCCCGCGAGGTGGATGATCGCGTCGACCCCCCGTACGGCCTCCCGTAGCGCGTCCTTGTCGGCGAGGTCCGCGGTGATGGCGTCCGGCTCGCCCTCGATGGGCATGACGTCGAAGAGGCGTACCCGGTACCCGTACGTCGCGGGCAGCAGTTCGCGCATCAGGGTGCCCATGCCGCCGGCGGCGCCGGTGAGGAGAACGGTGCGGGGAGCGGGCATGTGGGGAACTCCTCCGTTAAGGGCGGAAATTCATACATAGATGCCGTTCATGAACATGGACACGCTAGGGATGGTGGCGGGGGTGCGTCAAGAGTCGTGGGAGCGGGTGGGGGCGTGTCGCGCGCGGGGCCGCGTGCGTGCAGCCGCCTTGACCCGCGCGGGCAGGCTGTCCTACCGTGGCTTCGTTCATAAATGTAGATGACGATCAGAAACATGTACGCGCCGATGAGGTGATGGCACGTCGGCGCACACGACAGGGAGAGCCCGTGACCTCAGCCTCACTCGCCGAGCGCCTTGACGGACTGCTGTTCTTCCCCGTGACCGCCTACGGGCCCGACGGCGCCCTGGACCTCGACGCGTATCGCGCGCATGTGCGCGGCGGGATCGAGGCGGGGGCGGCCGCTGTCTTCGCGTGCTGTGGCACCGGCGAGTTCCACGCGCTCACCGCCGAGGAGTTCCGCGCCACCGTCGCCGCCGCCGTCGAGGTGGCCGACGGGCGGGTGCCGGTGATCGCCGGGGCGGGGTATGGCACCGCCCTCGCCATCCAGTACGCGAAGCTCGCCGAGGAGGCCGGGGCGGACGGGCTGCTGGCCATGCCGCCGTATCTGGTCGTCGCCTCCCAGGAGGGGCTGCTGCGGCACTACACCGCGCTCGCGGGCGCGACCGGCCTCGACGTCATCGTCTACCAGCGGGACAACGCCGTCTTCACCCCGCAGACCGTGGTCGAGCTGGCCAAGGTCCCCGGCATCATCGGGCTCAAGGACGGCCTCGGCGACCTGGACCTGCTACAGCGCATCATCAGCGCGGTGCGCGCCGACGACCCCGAGGGGAAGTTCCTCTACTTCAACGGGTTGCCCACCGCCGAGCTGACCGGGCTCGCCTACCGCGGCATCGGCGTGCTGCTCTACTCCTCCGCGGTCTTCTGCTTCGCCCCCGAGATCGCCCTCGCCTTCCACAAGGCTCTGATCACGGGCGACGACGCGACGTGCAACGCACTGCTGGACGGCTTCTACCGGCCGCTGGTCGAGCTGCGCAACCAGGGGCGCGGCTACGCCGTCTCGCTCGTCAAGGCGGGGGTACGGATGCGCGGTCTGGACGTCGGTGAGGTGCGCTCGCCGCTGTCGGAGCCCAGCCCCGCCCACGTCAAGGAGCTGGCCGAGCTGATCGAGCGCGGGCTGGCCCTGGTGCCCGGGGGCAACGCCGCTACCGTAGCCGACGACCGCGCCTGACGACCGTGTCCGACGGCCACGTCTGACGACCGCCCGACGACCCCTAGGGGGAAACCGCGTTGAAAGCCTCCGCCTTCGTCTACCCCTGGGACGTCGTCGGCGATCCCGACGCCGCCCGCCGCATCGCCGACCTCGGGGTCCAGCAGGTCACCCTCGCCTCGGCGTACCACTCCACCCGCGCGCTGACCCCGCGCCACCCGCGCCACCGCATCGTCACCGCCCGGCACGCCGCCGTCCTCTACCCGCCGGACCCCGACCGCTGGGCGGGCCGGGCGCCGCGCCCGTACGAGCAGTCCTGGGTGGACGGCGCCGACCCGTACGGCGCGGCGGCCGGCGCGCTCGCCGACGCCGGGCTCGAGGTGCACTCCTGGGTGGTCCTCGCGCACAACTCCCGTATGGGTGACGAGCTTCCGCACACCTCCGTGCGCAACGCGTACGGCGACCGCTACCCCTGGGCGCCCTGTATCGCCCGCCCCGAGGTGCGCGCGTACGTGGTCGACCTGGCCGCCGAGGCGGCGGTGCGCCCCGGCACCCGCGGCACCGAGCTGGAGTCCTGCGGCTGGTACGGGGTCACACATCTGCACGCGCACGACAAGATCGGCGGGGTGCCGCTCGGCGGTGCGGCCCAGTACCTGATGTCGCTGTGCTTCTGCGACAGCTGCCACGCGGGCTACGCCTCGCTCGGCGCCGACCCCGAGGAGCTGCGGCAGGCGGTGCGGCGCGCGCTGCGGCCGATCTGGTCGGGGGAGGCGGCCCAGGGCGGCGGCGACCGGGCCGCGGAGTGGGCCGAGGTGGAGAAGCTGCTCGGCGCCGACCACGCCGCCACCTTCGCCACCTGGCGCGACCGGGTCGCGGCCGAGCTGCAGCGGGACGCCGTCGCCGCCGTACGAGGGGCGGCGAGCGGCGAGTTCCAGGTGCTGTTGCACGCCGACCCGGCGCCCCACCGCTTCGGCGCGAACGTCGGGGTGGACCCTGCGGGCATCCTCCGCCACGCCGACGGCGTCGTACTGCCCTGCACCGGGAACGACGCGGGGCGGGTCGATGTGCTGACCCCCTTCGTCCCGCACAAGACCGAACGCACCACCTTGGCGGCGAACTTCACCGTCGTCGCCGGCATGGGCGGCAGCCCGGGCACCCTCGAAGCCGACGCCACCCACGCGGTCGGACTCGGCGCGGACGAAATCCGGCTCTACCACGCCGGACTCGCCTCCGACGCGGACCTCGCCGCTGTCCGCACCGCCCTCGAACGGCTTCCCTGAGCGCACTCGACTCACCTGGGCCGCCCCGGCAATTTCGTCAGAACCGTTGACGAACCCCCGGGGCGGTCCTAATTTCATCGCGTCGTACTTCGTACGTCATATATGAGACGCGATATGTGAGATCTGAGAGCCCCATGGACATTGCGCCGAGCCCGATCCCCTCCCGTACACAGTACGTACTGGAGGCGGTCAAGCACGGGATCCTCACCGGACGGCTGCGGCCCGGCCAGCCCCTCGTCGAGACCGAGCTGGCCGCCCAGTTCGGCGTCTCCAAGACCCCGGTCCGCGAAGCGCTCAAGACCCTCGCCGGCCGGGGGCTCGTCGTGATGAGCGAGTACAAGGGCGCGACCGTACGCACCGTCGACACCGCTATGGCCCACGCCGTCTATGACGTACGCCTGCTGCTCGAGCCCGAGGCGCTGCGCCGCACCGTCACCACGCGCGCCGACCTGGCCGGCGCGAGCGCCGCCCTGGAGCGCTCCGCCGCCGCGGCCGACCCGGCCGGCCGCTCGCTGGCCAACCGCGACTTCCACCGTGCGCTGTATCTGCCCTGCGGCAACCCGCTGCTGGCCGGGATCCTCGACGAGCTGCGCGATCAGGCGGCCCTCGTCTCCGCCGTCGCCTGGCAGGCCGTTCCGTCCTGGGAGCGGGAGGCGGACGAGCACCGCGAGATCCTTGCCCGCGCGCTCGACGGTGACGCGGACGGCGCGGCCGCCGCCCTGCACGACCACATCGCTTCCTTCGTCCGGCGCGCCTTCCCGGACGTCGCGGAAGTTCCCGAACGCCCGGATGCCGCAGGCGGTTTGGCCCCGGGCGCCGCCCGGGCCGCGGAGGCCGCCCCCTAGACCGCGTGGGCGCGTGCGATGAGGGGACGGTCCCGCGCGCGCCCACGCGACCCACCCCCAACCCGCGACCGTCCCCGGCCAACAGGCCCAACCGGCCCACCGACCCCTACCGATATGCGGCTCCGCCGCGTACGGCCCGACCAGCCGTACCGGCCCGATCAGAAGGGATAGGCACCGTATGGACCACTCACCACTGAGGGCGGCGCTCGCGGACGTCGTGGCGATCCCGGTGACTCCGTACGACGCCGAGGGCGCGGTGGAACAGGACACCTACCGCGCCCTGCTGCGCCGGCTCCTGGACGGCGGCGTACGGGCCGTCACCCCCAACGGCAACACCGGCGAGTTCTACGCCCTCACCCTCGCCGAGCGCCGGTTGGTCACCGAACTGACCGTGGCGGAGACCGGCGACCGGGCCGCCGTCCTCGTCGGCGTCGGCCACGATGTGGCCACCGCGGTCGAGGCCGCCCGGCACGCCGGCGAGGTGGGTGCCGGGATGGTGATGGTGCACCAGCCCGTGCACCCCTACGTCTCCCAGGACGGCTGGGTCGACTACCACCGCGCCATCGCCGAGGCCGTCCCCGAGCTCGGGGTGGTGCCTTATCTGCGCAACCCGCTGATCGAGGGGGCCGCCATCGCCCGGCTCGGCGAGGCATGCCCCAACGTCATCGGCGTCAAGTACGCGGTCCCGGACGCGGCGCGCTTCGCCGCGGTGGCCCGCGACGCGGGGCTCGACCGGTTCGTCTGGGTGGCCGGGCTCGCCGAGCTGTACGCGCCCTCGTACTGGGCCGTCGGCGCCACCGGCTTCACCTCCGGACTGGTCAATGTCGCCCCGAAGGTCTCGCTCGACATGCTGGGCGCGCTGCGCGCCGGGGACTACGCGGGCGCGATGAAGGTGTGGGAGCAGATCCGGCCGTTCGAGGATCTGCGCGCCGCCCATCAGTCGGCCAACAACGTCAGCGTCGTGAAGGAAGCGCTTGCTGCGCTGGGCTTGTGCCGCCGCGACATCCGCCCGCCCAGCAGCGCGCTGCCCGAGCCGCAGCGCGCCGAGGTCGCCGCGCTGGTCCAGGGGTGGGCGATATGACGCCCGCGACCCCCCACACCCCCACGAGCTCCGGCAGAAAGACGCCCGAACAACTGCGCAGCCACCAGTGGTACGGCACCGACGGCCTGCGCTCCTTCAGCCACCGGGCCCGCACCCGCCAGCTCGGCTACCTCCCCCAGGAGCACCTGGGCAAGCCGGTCATCGCGATCCTCAACACCTGGAGCGATATCAACCCCTGCCACGTCCATCTGCGGGACCGCGCGCAGGCGGTCAAGCGCGGGGTGTGGCAGGCCGGCGGATTCCCGCTCGAGTTCCCGGTGTCGACGCTCTCGGAGACCTTCCAGAAGCCGACGCCCATGCTCTACCGCAATCTGCTCGCCATGGAGACCGAGGAGCTGCTGCGCTCCTACCCGGTGGACGGCGCGGTCCTCATGGGCGGCTGCGACAAGAGCACGCCCGCGCTGCTGATGGGGGCCGCCACCGCCGACCTGCCGACCGTGTTCGTGCCGGCCGGGCCGATGCTGCCGGGCCACTGGCGCAACGAGGTGCTGGGTTCGGGCACCGACATGTGGAAGTACTGGGACGACAAGCGGGCCGGGTTAATCGGCGACTGTGAGATGTCCGAGCTGGAGAGCGGCCTGGCCCGCTCGCCCGGCCACTGCATGACCATGGGCACCGCCTCGACGCTGACGGCCGCCGCCGAGGCGCTGGGCGTCACCGTCCCCGGCGCCTCCTCCATCCCGGCCGTCGACTCCGGACATGAGCGGATGGCCGCGGACTCGGGGTTGCGCATCGTCGAACTGGTCTGGCAGGACCTCAAGCTCTCCAGGATCCTCACCCGTGAGGCATACGAGGACGCGGTCGCCACCGTCCTCGCGCTCGGCGGCTCCACCAACGCCGTGATCCATCTGATCGCCATGGCCGGGCGGTCCGGGGTGCGGCTCACCCTCGACGACTTCGACCGGATCGCCCGTACCGTCCCGGTGCTGGCCGACCTCCGCCCCGGCGGCCGCTATCTGATGGAGGACTTCCACTTCGCGGGCGGCCTGCCCGGCTTCCTCGCCGAACTGGCCCAGTTGAAGGACGTCCTGCACCTGGACCGCCCGACCGTCGCCCACACCACCCTGCGCGAACAGCTCGACGGCGCCCTCGTCCACAACCCCGAGGTCATCCGCCCGCTCGACAACCCGCGGGCGAGCGAGGGCGGGGTGGCGGTGCTGCGCGGCAATCTGTGCCCCGACGGCGCGGTCATCAAGCACATCGCCTGCGAGCAGCGGCTGCTCGAACACACCGGCCCGGCCGTCGTCTTCGACGACTACAAGACGATGCAGGCCACCATCAACGACCCCGCCCTCGGCATCACCGAGGACAGCGTGCTGGTGCTGCGCAACGCCGGCCCGCTCGGCGGCCCCGGGATGCCCGAGTACGGCATGCTGCCGATCCCCGACCACCTCCTCAAGAAGGGGGTGCGGGACATGGTCCGCATCTCCGACGCGCGGATGAGCGGGACCAGTTACGGGGCCTGTGTGCTGCATATCGCGCCCGAGTCGTACGTCGGCGGGCCGCTCGCCCTCGTCCGCACCGGCGATCTGATCACCCTCGATGTCGAGGCGCGCACGCTGCGCCTGGAGGTCGACGACGCCGAGCTGGAGCGGCGCCGGGCGGCCTGGACACCGCCCCCGCCCCGCTACGCCCGCGGTTACGGCGCGCTCTACCAGGAACAGATGACCCAGGCCGACACCGGCTGCGACTTCCGCTTCCTTTCCGCCCCCGGCGTGGACCCCGAGCCATACGCGGGCTGAACTCCCCTCTGAGCAGCAATTTTTTTGCACGACATACCGAACAACATTCGGTAAGCGCTTCACCCGCCCGACCGTGCACCCCTGAGAACGGAGAAGCAGTCATGGCCGACGCCGTGGCGAAACCACCCCGGGTCACCCGGCGCCGTACCAGTGGTACCAAAGGCAAAGGCTCCGCCCGCCGCCTCCCGTATCTGCTGATCGCACCCGCAGGGCTGCTGATGCTGGGCTTCATCGCCTATCCGATGCTCAGCGTCCTCTACTACAGCCTGCAGAACTACAACGTCACCAAGCCCTGGCGGAACGGCTACGCGGGCCTGGACAACTTCACCAAGATCTTCACCGACGACCCGCAGTTCTGGGACACCCTCGCCTTCAGCGGCAAATGGGTCGTCACCGAGGTGCTGCTGCAGCTCGTCCTCGGACTCGCGCTCGCCCTGCTGGTCAACCAGACCTTCATCGGCCGCGGCATCGCCCGCGCCCTGGTCTTCTCGCCCTGGGCCGTGTCCGGGGTGCTGACCACCACCATCTGGATGCTGCTCTACAACCCGTCCACCGGCATCAGCCGCTACCTGGCGGACGCGGGGATCGGCAGCTACGGCACCTCGGTGCTCTCCGGCACCGGCACCGTCTTCTGGGCGGCCGTGCTCGCCGAACTCTGGCGCGGCGTTCCGTTCTTCGCCATCCTCATCCTGGCCGATCTGCAGTCCATCCCGAAGGATCTGTACGAGGCGGCCTCGGTCGACGGCGCGGGCCGGCTGCGGCAGTTCTTCCACATCACCCTGCCGCATCTGAAGGACGCGATCATCCTCTCCACGCTGCTGCGCGGGGTGTGGGAGTTCAACAACGTCGACCTCCTCTACACCCTCACCGGCGGCGGCCCGGCCGGGCAGACCACCACCCTCCCGCTGTATGTCGCCAACACCGGCATCGACGGACACGACTTCGGCTACGCCTCCGCGCTGACCACCGTCGCCTTCGTGATCCTTCTCTTCTGCTCGATTCTCTATCTGCGCCTGAGCAAGTTCGGAGGCGACACCAAGTGACCACCGCACTCGCGGAGAAGGGCCTCGCCCCCGCCCCCGCCACCGCTCCGGACGCACACAAGGGCAAGAAGCGCGGGCGCGGTATCGACCAGGGCGTGCCGCGCTGGCAGATCTATCTGCCGCTGGCCCTCTATCTGCTGTTCACTCTGATCCCGTTCTACTGGATGCTGCTGTTCGCGCTGCGCCCGGCCGGCTCCACCTCGCTGGTGCCGTGGCCGATGACCGGTGAGCACTTCGCCAAGGTCTGGAACGAGCGAAGCTTCGGGATCTTCTTCCAGAACAGCATGATCGTCGGAGTCTCCTCGCTGGTGATGACCACGGCGGTCGCCCTGGCCGGCGGCTACGCCCTGGCGCGCTTCGAGTTCAAGATCAAAAAGGCGTTCATGCTGGCGCTGCTGGCCTCGCAGTTCATCCCCGGCGCGCTGATGCTGGTTCCGCTCTTCGAGATCTTCAAGAACCTCCAGATGATCAACTCGCTGGGGAGCGTGGTCATCGCAGAGACGGTCTTCCAGCTGCCGCTGTCCATGATCCTCATCAGCGGCTTCATCAGGAACGTGCCGGTGTCCCTGGAGGAACAGGCATGGGTGGACGGCTGCGGCCGCTTCCGCGCCTTCTGCGCGGTGGTGCTGCCGCTGCTCCGGCCCGGCCTGATCGCGGTGGGCTCCTTCGCCTTCGTCCACAGCTGGAACCACTTCCTGTTCGCCCTGATGTTCCTGAGCTCCCAGGACAAGCAGACCATCCCGGTCGGCCTCAACACGCTGATCGGGTCGGACAGCGTCGACCTGGGCGCACTGGCGGCGGGCGGAGTGATCGCCGCCGTGCCCGTCGTCATCGTGTTCGCCTTCATCCAGAAGTGGCTGATCACCGGGTTCAGCGCGGGCGCGGTCAAGGGCTAGGCGCCAGGCCGTAACGCCGCCGCGCAGCGGCTCGGCCGCCGATCGGAGTACGACTCTCGCGGACAAGGAGGTCCGAAGATGCGCATGGCGCACCCCCAGGGACGGGGGGTTCCAGCGAAATCGCGCGCGAAGCGCACGGGGTGGACCCGGCTCGGTACGACGGCGCCGGCCGCCGCCGCGCCGGCCGCCGTGCTGATCGCGCTGGCCCTGCCCGCCGGGGCGCAGGCCGGGCCGCCCGCGCCCAGCCACGACTACGGCCGTGAGTCCGCCCCCGCCCCCGGCCGTGACCTCGGCCGTGACCTCGGCCGTGACCTCGGGCGCGAGGTGCTCGGGGCGGACGACGGATGGGCGGCGGAGGGCGCCGGGACCACCGGCGGGGCCGCGGCCGACGACGCGCGGGTGTTCACCGTACGGACCCGGGCACAGCTGGCCGCCGCGCTGGACGGCGGCAGCCCCGTACCGAAGATCATCTACGTCCGGGGGACCATCGACGCCAACACCGACGGCCAGGGGCGCCCGCTGAGCTGCGCGGACTACGCCACCAACGGCTACACCACGAAGAAGTACCTGACCGCCTACGACCCCCGCACCTGGGGCGGGCAGAAGCCCTCCGGCCCGCAGGAGGAGGCCCGCGCGGCCTCCGCCGCGCGCCAGGCGGAGCGGGTCGAGCTGGCCGTCGGCTCCAACACCACCCTCGTGGGCCTCGGCCGGGACGCCGTCCTCAAGGGCGCGAGCCTCCAGGTCAAGGACGCCTCCAATGTCATCGTCCGCAACCTCGAACTGCGCGACGCCTACGACTGCTTCCCCGTCTGGCAGCCCAATACCGGCGGCCTCGGAGACTGGAAGACCGCGTACGACAACATCTGGCTGCGCGGCGCCGGCCACGTCTGGGTCGACCATGTGACGATCAGCGACAAGGGACACCCCGACGCCGCCGAGCCCACCTACTTCGGCCGCAACTACCTGCGCCACGACGGGCTGCTGGACATCACCAACGGCTCGGATCTGGTGACCGTCTCCTGGAGCCGGTTCGCCGACCACGACAAGGCGATGCTCATCGGCAACGGCGACAGCGTCACCACGGACCGCGGCAAACTGCGGGTCACCCTCCACCACAACAGCTTCAAGGGCGTCGTCCAGCGCGCCCCACGGGTCCGCTTCGGCCAGGTCCACGTCTACAACAACGCCTACGACGTCCCCGAGGGCGCCGACTACCGCTACTCGTGGGGCGTCTCCACCGAGTCGCGGATCTACGCCGAGAACAACGCGTTCACCACGCCCGGCCACGTCGAGGCCGCCGACCTGGTCAAGAGCTGGAACGGCAGCGCCCTGCACCAGAGCGGAGCCGAGTTCAACGGCTACCCCGTCGACCTGCTGGCCATCCACAACTCGTACAACTCCGGCAGCGAACGCGACCTGGAGCCCGACGCGGGCTGGACCCCCGCCCTGCACGGCCGGATCGACGGCGCCGCGAAGGCGGCCAAGGACGTGGCGCGCGGCGCGGGCGCCGGACGGATCGGCTGAGAGGCGACCATGGAACCCACCCCCCTCGTACTCGCCGGGGCCCGCGGCCACGGCCGCTGGCACCTGGAGAACATCCGGCGGCTGACCGCCCAGGGCCTGGTCCGGCTCGCCGGAGTCTGCGAACTCACCCCCCTGACCGCCGAAGAGCTCGGCGCCAGCATCGGCACCCCCGAGCAGTCCGCCGACCTCGCCGACCTCGTCACGCGTACCGGCGCGCGGATCGCCATCATCTGCACCCCCATCCACACCCACGCCGACCTCGCCCTCGCCGCCGCCGGCCGCGGCGCCCACCTGCTGCTGGAGAAGCCCCCCGCGCCCTCGTACGCCGAGTTCACCCGCATGACCGAGGGCCTGGACAGACTCGGCACCGCCTGCCAGATCGGCTTCCAGTCGCTCGGCTCCCACGCACTGACCGCGATCCGGAAACTCATCTCCGACGGCGCCATCGGAGAGGTCACCGGCATCGGCGCGGGCGGCGCCTGGGCCCGCGACGAGGACTACTACACCCGCGCCCCCTGGGCCGGACACCGCTCCCTCGACGGCCGGGACGTCATCGACGGCGTACTCACCAACCCCCTCGCCCACGCCGTCGCCACCGCCCTGCGCATCGACGGCGCCGACCGCGCCGAGGACATCACCTCCATCGAGCTGGAGCTGTTCCGGGCCAACGACATCGAGGCCGACGACACCTCCTGCGTACGGCTGCGCACCACCGGTACGGATACGACCACCATCACCGTCGCCGCCACGCTCTGCGCCGAACAGCCCGGCGAGCCATACGTCCTGATCCACGGCGACCGCGGCCGGATCACCTTCTGGTACAAGCTCGACCGGGTGCTCCTGGAGCGCCCGGGACACGAGCCGGAGACCACCGACCACCCCAGGACCGACCTCCTGGAGAACCTGGTCGCGCATCTGCGCGACGGCACCGAACTGCTCGTCCCCCCACACCGCACCGGCGCGTTCATGCGCGTCGTCGAAGCCATCCGCACCGCCCCCGATCCGGTCCGGCTCCCCGCGGACGCCTGGCGCACCGAGCCGGGCATCGGCGCGGCGCCCTCGGCGAAGCGCCGCATCGTACCGGGCATCGACCGCCTGGTCGCCGCCGGCGCGGAACGCCTCGCCCTCTACTCGGAACTGCGCGCCCCCTGGGCCGCACCCCCCGCGGAGGTCCCCCACACATGAACCGTTCCCTGACCAACCGGCCCCCCTGCACCGTGCTGCGCTGCGACGGACGCCCCGTCGGCACCTACACCCACCGCCCGCAGCTCCCCGACATCCTCTCCCCCCGCCCGTTTCTGCACCCCGTACGGACCCTGGCCGGCATCACCGTCACCGAGTCGCGCCCCGCCGACCACCCGCACCACCTGGGCGTCGGCGTGGCCGTCCCGGACCTGGCCGGGCGCAACTTCTGGGGCGGCCGCACCTATGTGCGCGGCCAAGGCCCCACCGAACTGGACAACCACGGCTCGCAGCGCCACCTGGGCTGGCTGCTGCGCGACCCGGACGGCTTCGTGGAGGAGCTGTCCTGGGTCGCGGGCGGGCGGCAGATCCTGCTGGAGCGACGTACGGTCGCGGTGCGCGCCCTCTCGCACGGCGCCGACGGCTGCTGGGCGCTCGACTTCACCACCGCCCTCACCAATGTGACCGGGGAGACCGTCACCATCGGCAGCCCGGCCACCAACGGCCGCCCCGGCGCGGGCTACGGCGGCTTCTTCTGGCGCGCGCCGCGCCGCGCCGAGCCGCCGCGGGTCTTCAGCGCCGACGGCGAGGGCGAGGCCGCGGTGCACGGCAGACCCTCGGACTGGCTGGCGCTCGCGGCCGAGGACTGGACCCTGGTGTTCGCCGGGGCGACCGGCGACACCCGCGCCGACCCCTGGTTCGTCCGCACCGGCGACTACCCGGGCGTCGGCTCGGCCCTCGCCTGGGACCGGCGGCTGGCGATCGCCCCCGCCGACACCGTCACCCGGCGCATCGTCACCGCGGTCGCCGACGGCCGCCTGGACCGCCGGACGGCGGCCCGGATCGGGGCCCAGCTGTCCGACAAGGGGGCGACCGTATGAGCCCATCCGCGAACATATCGGCGAACACGTCGGCGAACGGGCCGGTGTGGCGGGCCGACCAGGGCGACGGCACGTACCGCAACCCCGTGCTGAACGCCGACTGGTCGGACCCGGACGCCATCCGGGTCGGCGACGACTACTACCTCACCGCCTCCAGCTTCGGCCGCGCCCCCGGCCTGCCGATCCTGCACTCCCGCGACCTGGTCAACTGGCGGCTCATCGGGCACGCCCTGGAACGCCTCGAACCCGAGGAGGCGTTCGCCGCCCCACGGCACGACTGCGGGGTGTGGGCACCCAGCATCCGCCACCACGACGACCGCTTCTGGATCTTCTGGGGCGACCCCGACACCGGCATCCACCAGATCAACGCCCCCGACCCGCGCGGCCCATGGACCAGGCCACATCTGCTCAAGCCGGGCAAGGGCCTGATCGACCCCTGCCCGCTGTGGGACGAGAACGGCGCGGCCTACCTGGTCCATGCCTGGGCCAAATCCCGCGCCGGGGTCAAGAACCGGCTCACCGGCCACCGGATGAGCCCGGACGGCACGGCCCTGCTGGACGAGGGCACACTGATCGTCGACGCGGACGCCATCCCCGGCTGGTTCACCCTCGAAGGGCCGAAGCTCTACCAGCGGGACGGCTGGTTCTGGATCCTCGCCCCGGCGGGGAGCGTGGAGACCGGCTGGCAGGGTGCGCTGCGCTCGCGGGACTTCTTCGGCCCGTACGAACACCGCACCGTCCTCACCCAGGGCCGCACCGACATCAACGGCCCGCACCAGGGCGCCTGGGTGGACACCCCGGCGGGCGAGGACTGGTTCCTCCACTTCCAGCAGCGCGGCGCGTACGGGCGCGTGGTGCACCTCCAGCCCATGGAGTGGGCCGAGGACGGCTGGCCCGTGATGGGCGACCGCGGCGAACCCGTCGCCACGTACCGCAAACCCAAGGCGGAGCCGCAGCCCTGCGAGGCCCCGGCGACCGACGACGGCTTCCCGGGCGGGCGGTACGGCCGCCAGTGGTCGTGGACGGCCAACCCGGCCCCGGGCTTGACCACCGCCCACAGCGGCGACGGCCTGTGGCTGACCTGCCATCGCACCGCGGACGCGGACGACCTGCGGCGGCTGCCGAACGTGCTGGTGCAGCGGCTGCCCGCGGAGGAGTTCACGGTGACGGTCGAGCTGTCCCTGCACAGCGAGGTGCCGGGCGCCAAGGCCGGACTCGCCCTCCTGGGCGACGCGTTCGGCTGGATCGGCCTGGAGCGTACGGCGAACGGAACCCGCCTCGTCCACCGCTTCGCCGATGTCGCCACCGAACGCGAACGAGACGCCGAACCCCCACGCGACGCCCCCGACGGCCGGGCCCACCTCCGGATCGAGGTCACCCGCGGCGCCCGCTGCCGCTTCCTCACCAACACGGGCACGGGCAACGACTGGCACCCCTCCGGCCCCGTCTTCGCCGCCACCCCCTGGCGCTGGGTGGGCGCGCTACTGGGCCTCTTCGCAACGGCCCCCAAGGGCCAGGGAACACCGGGATACGCCGAATTCAAAAACTTCCGCACGGAAGGAACAGCCCCATGAGGTTGTGGGCAATCGTCCCGCGGGGCGGGACGGGTGGGCACACCCCCACCCGCAGACGGCCACGCACAGTAAGCACAACGGCGCGAGCTCTCAGGACCACCTTCCTACTGCTGGCCACACTCCTGACGCTACTACCAGCGCTCCAAGCCCCCACAGCCCAAGCACAACCGCAAACCCCAGCCAAAATCTGGCCCGACACCCCCGACGGCTTCGCCGCCACCGCAGGCGGCACAACAGGCGGCGCCGACGGCAAAGTAGTAACCGTCCGCACCCAGCAAGACCTCACCGCGTACGCCGCCTCCCCCGACCCCTACACCATCCGCATCGCAGGCTCCATCGACGTATCCCCCTTCGGCTCCGACATCATCGTCGCCTCCAACAAGACCCTCATCGGCGTGGGCACCACCGGGGAGATCGTCCACGGCGAGCTCCACCTCAACCCCGGCACCCACAACGTGATCATCCGGAACCTCACCATCCGGGACAGCTATGTCGAGGGCGACTGGGACGGCAAGACCCAGGACTTCGACGCGATCCAGATGGACACCGTCCACCACGTATGGATCGACCACAACACGCTCACCCACATGGGCGATGGACTGCTCGACATCCGCAAGGACAGCGACAACATCACGGTCTCCTGGAACGTCTTCAAGAACCACAACAAGGCGTTCGGCCTCGGCTGGACCGACAACGTGACCACGAACATCACCGTGCACCACAACTGGTTCACCGGTATCAAGCAGCGCAGCCCGTCCGTCGACAACGCCGCCCACGCCCACCTCTACAACAACTACCTGTCCGCCCAGTACCGGGACGAGGACCCGGTGTGGACGTACGGCAACTGGTCCCGCGGCCGGACCAAGATGGTGATCGAGAACAGCTACTACGACGGGATCCGCCACCCCTACCAGGCCGACGAGACCGCCGAACTCGTCCAGCGCGGCAGCATCGCCCGCGACACCACGGGCCGCCACGACACCCGAGGCACCGCCTTCGACCCGCACGACTTCTACCCGTACCGGCTCGACCCGGCCGCCGCCGTGCCCGCCCTGGTGAAGAAGTTCTCCGGACCGCAGAACAGCCTCGGCACCGACACCGTGCTGCGCGTCGCGGCCGACGGCTCCGGCGACTTCGGTACCGTCCAGGCCGCCGTCAACGCCGTACCGTCGGGCAACGACGGCCGGATCACGATCGCCATCGCGCCCGGCACCTACCGCGAGCAGGTCCGCGTCCCGGCCGACAAGCCGCATCTCACCTTCCTGGGCACCGGACGGGACCGCGGCGACACCGTCATCGTCCACGACACCCCCGCCGAATACGGCGGCTCCACCGGCAGCGCCACCGTCCTGATCGCCGCGAGCGATGTGACCGCCCGCCACCTCACCTTCGTCAACGACTTCGACGAGGCCGCCCACGAGCTCAAGGGCGAGCAGGCGCTGGCCATGAAGACGACCGGCGACCGGATCGTGTTCACGGACACGGCCTTCAAGGGCAACCAGGACACCCTGATGACCGACAGCCCCAAGCTGACCACCGTCAGCCGCGTCTATCTCCGCGACGCGTACATCGAGGGGGACGTCGACTTCATCTACGGGCGCGCCACCACCGTCATCGAGCGCTCCACCATCAAGGCGCTCAGCCGCGGCAGCGACAGCAACAACGGCTACATCACCGCCGCGAGCACCTGGAAGGGCAATCCGTACGGCTTTCTCATCACCCGGAGCCGGATCGTCAGCGACGCGCCCGACCAGACCTTCCACCTCGGCCGCCCCTGGCACCCCGGCGGTGAGCCGGACGCCATCGCCCAGGTGCTGATCCGCGACACCTGGCTGCCCGCCGCGCTCAAGTCCTCTGCGTGGACGGACATGGGCGGATTCCCGTGGCAGGAAGCCCGTTTCAGCGAGTACCGCAACACCGGACCGGGGGCCGCCCCGTCCGCCGACCGACCGCGGATGACGGACGCCGACGCCGCGGACCACGAGGTAGCCGACTACCTCGCGGGCAGCGACGGCTGGGCACCCCAGACTCACCGCTAGGAGATGCGCACCATGCGAATAAACCCGATGAGAAAGCACCCGATACCAGCCGTACGTGGCGTCGCCGCCGTGGCCGTGACGCTCGCCCTCGCCCTGTCCGCCACCGCGTGCGGGGACGACGGGTCGAGCTCCGGGTCGGAGGGGTCCGGCAAGGGCAAGATCGTCTTCTGGGACAACAACGGCGGTCCGCGCACCGCGATCTGGAAGCAGATCATCGCCAAGTTCGAGAAGAAGTACCCGGACATCGAGGTCGAGTACGTGCCGATCCCGATCGCCGACGTCCAGTCGAAGTACGACACGGCCATCCAGGGCGGCGGTGACAGCCTGCCCGACGTGGGCGGCGTGGGCACGGCGTATCTGGCCAGCCTGGTCGCCCAGGACGCCCTGGAGCCGGTCACCGACCGTATCCAGGACAGCTCGCTCAAGGGCAAGCTGGTCAAGAACATGGTGGACAGCGTCCGCGCGGCCGGTGGCGGCGACGGCGAGGAGATGTTCTCCGTCCCGACCTCGGCCAACCAGGGCACCCTGTGGTACCGGACCGATCTGTTCAAGGCGAAGAACCTGCCCGCGCCGACCAGCTGGGACAACTTCTACAAGGCCGCTGAGGAACTGACCGACCAGGGCAAGAACAAGTTCGGCTTCACCCTGCGCGGCGGTGCCGGGTCCATCGCCCAGGCGATGGAGATGATGTACGCCCAGTCCGGGATCGACACCTTCTGGGACGGCGACAAAACCACCCTCAACGACCCCAAGAACGTCGCGGCGCTGGAGAAGTACGTCGGCCTCTACAAGAAGGTCACCCCGGAAGCGGACCTGAACAACGACTTCACGAAGATGGTCGCCCAGTTCGACCAGGGCGACATCGGCATGCTGCAGCACAACCTCGGCAGCTACACCGACCATGTGAAGGCGTTCGGCAAGGACAAGATCGCCGGTGTGCCGATGCCGCCGTCCGCCGAGGGGAAGCCGCGCACCATCGTCTCCAACCCGGTCGACGGCCTCGGCCTGTTCAAGGCGAGCAAGAACAAGGCGGCAGCCTGGAAGTTCATCGAGTTCGCGGCCTCCGCGGAGATGAACAGCCTCTGGAACGAGGACGTCGGCGCCATCCCGGCCAATGTCGACGCCGCGAACGACGCCTGGATCCAGCAGGCCCCGCCGACCAAGGCGGCGCTGCAGTCGCTCAGCGACCCGCAGACCAAGGTGGTGCAGCTGCCGTACTACCTGCCGGACTGGAACACCGTCAGCAAGGCGGACAACGAGCCGAACTTCCAGAGGGTGCTGCTCGGCAAGATGACCTCCAAGGAGTTCTGCGACAAGGTCGCCAAGGAGCTCAACGCGGCCCAGGCGGACTGGAAAGAGCACAACTGAGGCGCGTAAGCGTCGCGGGCCGGGCCCCCGAGCACCGGCGGCGCCCCCCCGCCCCCCCCCCCACCCCCAAACCCCCGCCGACCCGATTCACCCGTGCCC
>NZ_JBHWES010000009.1:147089-225347 GCF_042734105.1 Streptomyces sp. NPDC059679
ATGTGGGGCGTTATGCGGGGCGGGGCGGCCGCCGTAGCGGGGGGCCCGCCCCGCGCCCACCCCCCACTCCCGTGCACCCCCTGAATCCGTGAACCCGTGACCCGGACGAAAGGCATTCGCACGCCATGGCACTCTCCCGCAGACACGCGGCGGCGTCGCTCGCCGCCGTCCCGCTCGCCCTCGCCGCGACCGGCACCGCCCAGGCCCGCACCGCCCAGGACCGCTCCGGTGGGCGCGGCAGACCCCGCGCCGAGGTGACCGTCTACCTCGCGGGCGACTCCACCGCCGCCACGAAGGCCGCCTCGGCGGCCCCGGAGACCGGCTGGGGGATGGCCCTGCCCTTCTTCCTCGCCGACCGGCTGCGGGTCGCCAACCACGCCGTCAACGGCCGCAGTTCGAAGAGCTACTACGACGAGGGGCGGCTCGCGGCGATCCTGACCGCCATCCGGCCCGGCGACTTCCTGTTCATCCAGTTCGGCCACAACGACGAGAAGACCGACGACCCGGCCCGGGGCACCGATCCGGCCACCACCTATCCGCAGTATCTGCGGCTGTACGTGGGCGGGGCGCGCGACCGGGGCGCCCGCCCGGTGCTGCTGACCTCCGTCGAGCGCCGTAAGTTCGACGCGGCGGGCACCGCCCAGCGCACGCACGGCGCCTACCCCGACGCGGTGCGCTCCCTGGCCCGGGCCGAAGGGGTGCCGCTGATCGACGTACAGGCGTCGAGCATCGCCCTGTGGCAGCGGCTCGGGCCCGAGGGCACCAAGGGCTGCTTCAACTGGCTCGACCCGGGGGAGTCGCCCAACTACCCGGACGGCAAGCAGGACAACACCCACTTCCAGCCGCACGGCGCGATCGAGGTGGCCCGCCTCGTGGCGCGCGAGCTCAGGGCCAAGGGCGTGCTGGCCCCGTCCGACGTACGCCGCTTGGACGAGGCGATCCCGGACAGCTGGATCACCTGGTAGCGCCCCGGGCCCCGCGCCCCCGCCACCGTCCCTTCCCCGTATGCCCGTATGCCCCGCACGCCTCCACACGTTCGCAAGGAGCCGGACCATGCGCACTCCCAAATGTCATGCCCGCGTCGCCTCGCTCGCCTCGGTGCTCTGCTGCGCCGCCCTCGTACTCGCCGCCGCCCCCGCCACGGCAGTCCCCTCCGTGCCCGTACGCGGCACCCTCCCGGCGGGCGACGGCTGGGCCTCCGCCGACGGCGGTACGACCGGCGGCGCCAAGGCCGACAAGGCCCACACCTTCACCGTCACCAACCGGGCCCAGCTCGCCAAGGCACTCGACGGCTCCGACGGCAGCCCGCGCACCATCTACGTCAAGGGCACCATCGACGCCAACACCGACGCCGCGGGCAAGCCGCTGAGCTGCGCCGACTACGCCACCGACGGCTACGGCCTGGACGCCTACCTCGCCGCGTACGACCCGGCCACCTGGGGCGACGCCCAGCCGTCAGGACCCCAGGAGGACGCCCGGGCCGCCTCCGCCGCGCTCCAGGCGAAGCGCGTCAAGCTGGCCGTCCCCTCCCACACCACCATCGTCGGCGTCGGCCGCGACGCCCGGCTGCTGGGCGCCAGCCTCCAGGTCACCGGCGCGGACAACGTCATCGTCCGCAACCTCACCTTCGAGGACGCCTTCGACTGCTTCCCCGCCTGGGACCCGACCGACGGCGCGGACGGCGCCTGGAACTCCGAGTACGACAACCTCGTCGTCTACGGCTCCACCCATGTCTGGGTCGACCACAACACCTTCACCGACGGCCGCCGCCCCGACAGCGCCCAGCCCCGCTACTACGGCCAGCTCTACCAGCAGCACGACGGCGAACTGGACGTGGTGCGCGGCGCCGACCTCGTCACCGCCTCCTGGAACCTCTTCGCCGACCACGACAAGACGCTGATGATCGGCAACAGCGACAGCGCGGGCGCCACCGACCGCGGCAAGCTCCGCGTCACCCTCCACCACAACGTCTTCAAGAACATCGTCGAGCGCGCCCCGCGGGTCCGCTTCGGCAAGGTCGACGTCTACAACAACCACTACATCGCGCCCGCCGACGGCTACTCCTACAGCTGGGGTGTCGGGGTCGAGTCCCAGCTGTACGCCGAGGCCAACGCCTTCACCCTGCCCGGTGCGGTCGACCCCGCCAAGGTCATCAAGAAGTGGAAGGGCACGGCGCTCACCGAGAAGAACAACTACGTGGGCGGCAAGCCCGCCGGTCTCCTCGCCGCCCACAACGCGGGCGTCCCCGACGAACAGTTGGGCGATGACGCGGGCTGGACGCCGACGCTGCGCACCCGCGTCGACGCGCCGGGCGCGGTGCCCGGCATCGTCGACGGACGCGCTGGCGCGGGCCGCCTCTGACAGCCGCCACCCCCCAAGCGGGGAGGCCGGGCGATACCTGGCCCCGCCCGGCCTCCCCTCGGCCGCCGGCGTGCCGGCGGCCCCTGCCCGAGCGATCGGCCACGCGGCCAGGGGCTCTTCCGGCCACCGCGGGAGGTGTCCGGCGGCAGCCGGGGCGGGCCGGCCCGGCGTCGGGGGCCCGGGAAGAGTGCTCGGACAGGTCCTAACCGGTGGTCGCGACGCGGAGGACGTGTGCCGTCGAGCGGCGTTCGCCCTCGGCCGGGGCTCGGCCGGCGCTCCCGTTGGCGCGCTCGCCGGCGTAACGGGCCAGGAGCCGGATCGCGTCCAGGTCCTCCACCGCCGCGAAGCCCGCCTCCCGCAGGTCCGCCGCCAGTTGCTCGGGCGCGAAGTAGCTCAGGAAGGGCTCGCCGAGCGCGGCCACGCGCTCCGCGCGGGCGCGGTGGGCGGCGCGGACGCGCGGTGTCATGGCGCTCGGCGGCTCGCTGTAGTCGAAGACGGCCTCCGCGCCGCCGGGCAGGCCCGCGAGGTGGCCGAGCGTGCCGAACACCGCCTCGCGGGTCAGATACGGCACCACGCCCAGCCAGCTGAAGAACGCCGGTCGCGCCGGGTCGAATCCGGCCGCCGCCAGGCCGTCGCCCAGGCTCTCCCGTTCGAAGTCGACCGGTGCGAAGGTCAGCGACGGCGGCAGCGGGATGCCGGCGCCGGACAGGCGCTCGCGCTTCCACTCCTGGGTGGCCGGGTGGTCCACCTCGAAGACCGCGAGACCGGCGGCCTCGTGCGGATTGCGGTAGGCGAAGGTGTCCAGACCGGCGCCCAGGACCACGAGTTGGCGTACGCCGCGCGCGACGGCGGCGGCCAGATGGTCCTCGGCGAAGCGCGAGCGCGCGGCGATGAACAGCCGGAAGCGCCGGCGTCCGGGCGCGGTGCGGGCCGCGTCGAACTTGCCGAGCAGGTCGTCGGCATCCGCTCCGAGCATGCGGACGGCCAGCGGATCGTGGAACAGGCGGCCGTGGTCCAGCGTCTGGTGGGCCGCGCGGAGCACGGCGACCCGCTCGGCGGTGCGGCTGGGGCTGCGCGGCTGCATCTCGGGCCTCCTGGGCCTCGATCGGACAGGTGGTTGCCTGAAGCTACTATAGCTGGGGTTCTGTATGCAGCCTGACCGCCTTTGATCAGCGAGGAGGCTTCTCCGGCCACGAAATGATCAAGGTTTGCCCCAGCCTCTCGTGCGACCATCCCGATTTCGTAATCTAAGAATTCGCGAGTGCGCGGCAACCTAAGCTGGGGTTGGCGGCAACTACAGCTTGGAATGGGCCGGACCAGGATCCCCCGGCCCGTTCCCTCGACGCAGAACAGGAGTTGCCATGGGGCTGAGGCGCAAGCGCGGTCGCCACCGCCGCCGGAAGGACCGTACGCTGCCGCTGGGCAGCGCCGTCATCGTGGCATCGGCCGTGGCGGGCGTCTATCTGACGGCGGCGCCCGAAGGCGCGAGCGCGGTGGCGTCGACCGTGTATGTGTCCCCGCAGGGTGACGACGGCGCCTCGGGTTCGCTCGAATCCCCGTACCGCACGCTGGAGAAGGCATTCTCGGTCGCGAAGGCGGGCACCGTCATCGAGGTGCGCGGCGGCACCTACTACCCCGCCCGGACGCTCAGCAGCTCCGTCGACGGCACCGCCCGGGACCGCGTCGAGTTGCGGCCGTACCGCGCCGAGCAGGTTCGGGTCGACGGCTCGCGGCTCTCCACCGGCTCCTCACTGCTCTCGCTCCGCGCCGATTTCTGGACCGTCTCGGGCATGGAATTCCGCAACGCCCCCGGCGGCGGCCTGGTCTGCACCTCCTGTGCGCGCACCGTCTTCGACAACCTCTCCACCCACGGCAACGGCGACACCGGGCTCACGCTGCGCGGCAAGGGCAGCGACAACAACGTCATCCGCAATCTGGACTCGTACGACAACCACGACGACGCCACCGGCGGTAAGCAGGCGGACGGCATAGCCGTCACCCACGGCTCCGGCAGCGGCAATGTGATCACCGGAGTCCGGGCGTTCAACAACAGCGACGACGGCGTGGACCTGTGGAGATGGGCCAGCCCGGTCACCATCGAGCACACCTGGGCCTTCGGAAACGGCGAGAACCGCTGGCGCATCCGCGACTTCCGGGGCGACGGCAGCGGCTTCCAACTCGGCGGCGACGCCCCGGCCCCCTCGCCCGCCCACGTCGTACGGAACTCCGCCGCCTGGGACAACACCCAGTTCGGCTTCTCGGCCAACGGCAACACCGGCGCGATCCGCCTCCGGCGCACCACGGCGTACGGCAACCAGGCCGCCGGCTACTCCTTCGCCGGCTCCCGCGCCCGGCTCGAGCGCAACCTCTCCGTCTCCAACGGCGACACCAACGCCGACGCCGGCCCGGAGGCCGTCTCCCAGGGCAACAACTGGAGCCCCGGGCGGGGCAGCGGCTGGAGCGCCGGAGGCGCGGCCACCCCGCCCTTCGTCACCACCGACCCCGTCACGGCCCTCGGCGCCCGGCGGCAGGACGGCTCGCTGCCCGTCACCAGCTTCCTGGTCGTGGCCGACGGCTCGGAGATCGGCTCGACGATGGAGTGACGCCCGTCGCGGCGCCCACCGCACCGCGCCGCGCGGCCAGTTGATCTCGGAGCACGGCTTGATCTCGTAACACGGCGAAAACCTGAGCGGTCCGCGTAGTGGGCACAATCCAGTCACCCCGCACGCGTTTGATTCACGCTTAAAGGAGCGCCACGACATGGCAAGACAGGTGACCGACAAGGCACCGGCCCCAACCGCCCCATCCGGCAGCCCACTTGACCGGTTCTTCCGGATATCCGAGCGGGGTTCGACCCTCGGCCGGGAGGTCCGGGGCGGGTTCGCCACCTTCTTCACGATGGCCTACATCCTCGTGCTGAACCCGATCATCCTGGGGAAGGCGGAGGACAAGTTCCACGCTCATCTCGATGGCGCGCAGCTGGTCACCGCGACCGCCCTGGTCGCCTGTGTGATGACGATCCTCATGGGCGTCGGCGGCAATCTGCCGCTGGCGCTCGCCGCCGGCCTCGGGCTCAACGCGGTCGTCGCGTACCAGATCGCCCCGCAGATGAGCTGGCCCGACGCCATGGGTCTGGTGGTCCTGGAGGGCCTGATCATCTGTGTGCTGGTGGGCACCGGGCTGCGCGAGGCGGTGATGAACGCGATCCCGCAGCCGCTGAAGCAGGCGATCAGCGTGGGCATCGGCCTGTTCATCGCCTTCATCGGCTTTATCGACGCGGGCTTCGCCACCCGCATCCCGGGCATGGAGGGTTCGGTTCCGGTCCAGCTCGGCGCGACCGGGCGGCTGACCGGCTGGCCGGTGCTGGTCTTCTGCCTCGGGGTGCTGCTGACCATCGCCCTGATGGTGCGCAAGGTCAAGGGCGCGATCCTGATCAGCATCGTCGCCTCGACCGTGGTCGCGGTGATCATCAATGAGATCGCCGACATCAAGCCGCAGGCGTGGGGGCTGACCGTGCCCTCCCTCCCGGACAAGGTCGTCGACACCCCGGACTTCGGCCTGATCGGCTCCTTCAGCCTGTTCGGGGCGTTCGAGCAGGTCGGCGTGGTCACCATCGTCCTGCTGATCTTCACCCTGATCCTGTCCGACTTCTTCGACACCATGGGCACGGTCGTCGGCGTGAGCAACGAGGCCGGGCTGCTGGACAAGGACGGCAACGTGCCCAACCTGGGCCGGGTGCTGCTGATCGACGGGGTGGCGGCGGCCGCGGGCGGCGCGGCGTCCGCCTCGTCCAACACCAGCTATATCGAGTCGGCGGCCGGGGTCGGCGAGGGGGCGCGCACCGGCTTCGCCAGCGTGGTCACCGGCGCGCTGTTCGGGCTCGCCCTCTTCCTGACCCCGCTGGCGACCATGGTGCCCGCCCAGGCCGCCACCCCGGCGCTGATCGCGGTGGGATTCCTGCTGATGAGCCAGGTGCGGCATATCGAGTGGGAGCGCTACGACATCGCCATCCCGGCGTTCCTCACCATCGTCGTCATGCCGTTCACCTACTCCATCACCAACGGGATCGGCGCCGGGTTCATCGCCTATGTGCTGATCAAGGCGGTCCTGGGCAAGGCGCGCGAGGTGCACTGGCTGCTGTGGGGGACGGCGGCGCTGTTCGTCCTCTACTTCGGGATCGACCCGATCGAGCAGCTGCTCACCTGAGCCCGCGACCGGACCGCTCGCGTCCCATCAGCCGTCCCGTCAGCTGTGACCCATGATGGGGCGCGGGCGGTACGGCGCCTCCAGACGGGCCACTTCCTGCTCGTCGAGCCGCAACTCGACCGCGGCGACCGCGTCCTCCAGATGACCGACCTTGGTGGCCCCCACGATCGGCGCGGTCACCGCGGCCCTGCCGAGCAGCCAGGCGAGCGCGATCTGCGCCGGGCTCACCCCGCGCTCCTCGGCCACGGCACGGGTGGCGTCCACGATGTCGAACTCGGCGTCCGCGTACCACCGCTCGACCAGCGTGTCGTCGCCCGCCCGGACCGAGGTCCCGGCGCCGTCCCGGCCGCGGGTCCCCGTGAGCAGGCCGCGTGCCAGCGGGCTCCACGGGATCACCCCGACGCCCTGGTCCAGGCAGAACGGGTTCATCTCCCGCTCCTCCTCCCGGTACAGCAGGTTGTAGTGGTTCTGCATCGAGATGAACCGGGTCCAGCCCGCCGCGGCTGCCGTGTACTGGGCCTTGGCGAACTGCCAGGCGAACATGGACGACGCGCCGATATAGCGCGCCTTGCCAGCCCGTACGACGTCGTGCAGCGCCTCCATGGTCTCCTCGATGGGCGTCTCGGGGTCCCACCGGTGGATCTGGTAGAGGTCGACATGGTCGGTGCCAAGACGCCGCAGCGAGGCGTCGATGCTCGCCATGATGTGCTTCCGGGACAGCCCGCGGTCGTTGGGGCCCGGGCCCATCGGCATATAGACCTTGGTGGCCAGCACGTAGTCGTCCCGGCTGGCGAAGAGCTCACGCAGCAGCTCGCCCGTGACCTCCTCGCTTCTGCCGTTGGAGTACATATCGGCGGTGTCGAAGAACGTCACGCCGCTCTCGACCGCCCGCCGCACGATCGGCCGTGACGCGTCGATGTCCAACTGCCACGGGCGGTGCTCGGGGTCGCCGAAGCTCATCATCCCCAGGCAGATCCGCGACACCTTGATCCCGGACTGTCCCAGGCGGGCGTACTCCATGCGTCTCACCTTCCACTTCCGCTTGATCCGTCACAGCAGATCACTTGGGCGCCCGCGTGTCAGCCCGGTTTGACGAAACCGCACTCGTATGCCGCGATGACCGCCTGGGTGCGGTCCCGTACGCCGAGCTTGGCGAGCACCGTGGCCACATGGGTCTTGACCGTGGCCGGGGCGACGGTCAGCCGGTCGGCGATCTCGGCGTTGGACAGCCCGGCGGTCATCAGCCGCAGCACTTCGGCCTCCCGCTCGGAGAGCCGGTCGCGCAGCGCCCGCGCCCGGCCGTCGCGCCCGGTGGCATACGCGGCGGCCAGCGCCCGCACCGCGGCGGGGAACAGGAGTGAGTCGCTGCGCGCCACGAGCCGTACCGCCTGCACCAACTCGTCCGCGCGGGCCCGTTTGAGCAGGAAGCCGCTGGCTCCCGCGCGCAGCGCGTCGTACACATAGCTGTCGTTCTCGAAGGTCGTCACGACGATCACGCGCGGCGGTTCGGGCACGGTCGCAAGGATCCGCTCGGTGGCGCGGATGCCGTCGATCTCGGGCATCCGGACGTCCATCAGCACGATGTCCGGGCGGAGTTCGTGGACCAGCGGGATGGCCTCGGCGCCGGTGCCCGCCTCGCCGACGACCTCCAGGTCCGGCTCGCTGGACAGGATCGCGCGCAGCGCGGTGCGCACCATTCGCTCGTCGTCGGCGAGCACGATACGCAGGGGAGGCAGCGCCGGGGTGGATGCTGCGGGGGCATCTGGTACGAGGGCGCTCACCGGGGCGTCCCCAGGGGGATCCGGACCGTCAGCCGCCAGCCGTCCTCGGAGTCGCCCTCAGAGCCGTCCCCGGTCGGGCCCCAGGCGCAGCTGCCGCGCAGCAGTTCCGTGCGCTCGGCGATCCCGCGCAGGCCACGGCCGCCGCCGGTGCGCTGCCGCCGGGCGGCCCCGCTCACCCGCTCCACCGGGTTCTCCATCGTGATCTCCAACTCCCCGTCTTTTGTGCTGCATTCGGCGATCCGCAGCCTGACCGGCACCCGGCCCGCATGGCGCAGCGCGTTGCTGAGCCCTTCCTGCACGATGCGGTACGCCTCGCGGGACACGGCGGGCGGCAGCCGGTCGAGCGGGCCGGGGGCGGACAGTACGACGGTGACGCCCGCCGCCCGGGTCCGGGCCAGCAGCCCGTCCAGGTCGGCGAGGGTGGGGGTGGGCGCCGTACGGTCGCCGCCGTTCCCGTTCTCGTTCTCCCGCAGCAGGCCCAGCACGCTGTCGAGTTCCCCCACCGCGTCGCGCGTGGTCTCCTCGATCGCCGCCAGCGCCTGCCGGGCGAACTCCGGGTCCGCGTCGAGGACTTTGCGCGCCGCGCTCGCCTGCAAGGTCACCGCGCTCAGGGCATGCCCGACGGAGTCGTGCAGCTCGCGGGCGAGGCGGTTGCGGGAGGCGAGGCGGGCGGCCCGCTCCTCGGCGGCGGCGAGCCGGTCGGCGGGCGTGGGCCCGAGCAGCGCGGGCGCACAGCGGGCCAGCAGCGCCCCCGCGCCGGCGGCCACCGCGGCCACGGCCGCCAGCAGCAGGATCCCGGCGGCGGGGGCGAGCGCGCGGGCGGAGTCGAAGGCGGTCGGCCAGACCAGGCTCCTGGCGTACGACTTGTCGGTGAACGGCAGCGCGACCAGCAGCGCCGCGGCGGGCGGCAGCGCGAGGGTGACCGCGCTGACCAGGCCGCCGACCGCCAGGTGCAGCCCGTACCACAGGGCGGCGCGGCTGCGCGCGTCCCAGGACGTGGCGGGCCCGGCCGCGAGTTCGGCGGGCTCGGTGAGCCCGCACAGCGAGCGCGCGGCCGTGGCCTCCAGGGGGCGTACGAGCGGGAAGAGCGCCGTCAGTACGGCCGGCGGCAGGGCCAGGGCGTACGAGGCGAGCTGCCACCCCAGCGAGTCGAGGGGCCGGGCGCCCGGGACGAGCGCCACCAGGACGACACCGGTCAGCAGGAAGTACGGCATCAACAGGGCCCCGCCGAGCACCAGATGCACCCAGCGCAGCCGGGCCCGCCGCCCCAGCGCGGCCCGGGCGCACCGCCGCCACCACACCACGGGCGTCATGCCTCCCGGCGCGCCGCGGCGCGCTCGCTGAAGAAGTAGGCGCCGGCCACCAGGACGAGGAACCCGACGATCATCTGCACAGAGTAGGTCACGTTCATCAGCCCAGTGGGCGCCCTGTCGTCGTCCTTCCCGGCGGTCAGCCCGGCCAGGGTGAGCCAGCCGCCCCAGCAGGCCAGCGCCCCCGACCCGACCCAGGCCAGGGCCAGCGGCAGGCTCAGCGGGACCCGGCGCCCGGCGCGGAAGGCGAGCATGAGCACGCCCGCGGCGGTGGCGAGCGCGAACAGCACGTAGACGGCCTCGACGAGGTAGAAGTCGCTGCCCCGCTCCGCGGCCCTGGCCTCGCTCAGCCCGGCGGCCGAGCCGCCGGCCCACAGCAGATGCACCACGGTGGGCGGCAGGACGAGCACGGTGGCGACCACGGCGGTCAGACGCTGCGCCGGGCCGGTGGGGCCGTCGGCGGGCAGATCGGCGAGGCGGCCGCGCCACAGCCCGCCCCAGCGGTCGCGGGCGTACAGCACGAACAGGGCGCCCAGGGCCAGCCCTTGGACGATGAAGCCGCCGTAGACGACGCCGAAGACCCAGTCGGCCAGGAACGCGCCGTGCTCATCGTCCTGTTGGGCTGCCTTCGTGAACCCGAGCGCCCCGGCCGCCAGTTGGGCCGGGAAGCCGGTCATGATCGGCGTGAGCAGGCCACAGGCGCACCAGACGGGCAGCGCCGGCAGCCAGGCCGGGACGCGTCTGCCCCAGGGGCGGGTGAGCAGCAGGGCGAGGACGACGACGGCGGCGTCCATGACGACCGACACGGCGTTGACGGCGATCATCGCGGTCCGCTCGCCCGGCTCGCGCAGCTCACTGCCCTCGGGGATGCCGAGGTGACTCCCCGCGATCCAGGCGGCCTTGAGGCCGATGTAGGGGAGGCAGGCGGCGATGGCAATGGCGCGCAGGGCTTTTCTCATGCCCATCAGCCTTCCGGCGGGCCGCCGGCCACGCTTCCTCCCGTGCGACGATCCGCCTCCGCCGCACGGGTGAGGCGTCTCGTCCCCGTACAGGGGGCTCAGAGGCGGCGGGTCGCGAGGGTGAGGCGGTCGCGGGCGTCGAAGAGCGCGTCCTTGATCATCTGCTCATGGGCCGGGGTGAGCCTGGCCACCGGCACCGAGCAACTGATCGCGTCCCGCGAGGGCGTGCGGTAGGGGATCGCGATGCCGAAGCAGCGCAGCCCCAGCGTGTTCTCCTCGCGGTCCACCGCGTACCCCTGCTCGCGGATGAGGTGCAGCTCCTCGATGAGCTTCTCGCGGTCGGTGATGGTGTGCTCGGTGAGCGCGCCAAGCGTCTCCGGCAGCATCTTGCGCACCTGCTCATCGGCGTAGGTGGCCAGCAGCGCCTTGCCCAGCGAGGTGGAGTGGGCGGGCAGCCGGCGGCCGACGCGGGTGAAGGGGCGCAGATAGTGCTGGGACTGGCGGGTGGCGAGGTAGACCACGTTGGTGCCGTCGAGCCGGGCGAGGTGGATGGTCTCGGTGGTGTCGTCCGAGAGCCGGTCCAGGGTCGGCCGGGCGGCGGCCACGACCTCGTCGCCGTCGATGTACGAGGTGCCGACCAGCAGGGCGCGTACGCCGATGCCGTAGCGGGTGCCGGTCGCGTCGGTCTCCACCCAGCCGAGCTCCACCAGTGTGCGCAGCAGCATGTAGAGGGAGGACTTGGGGTAGCCCACGGCTTCCTGGACGGCGGCCAGGCTGTGCATACCTGGTCGGCCGGCGAAGAATTCCAGCAGCTCGACCGTACGGACCGCCGACTTGACCTGGGCCCCACCCGTCTCGGCAGTTGACATCGCCTTGACCCCTTTGTTCGACCAGCCATAGAGTCCCGACAGAGTTCACTATCAGGGACAGCGTTCAGCATATCGAACAACAGCCGAGGTGCGGGACGCAAGCAGCGGCAACACAGCAGGAGGATTCCGCGGTGTCAGCACCAGTGTGGAGCGTCGACCCCCGAACCGGGAAGCAGCGGGAGCAGGTCGCGATCGAAGCCACCGCCGAGGAGATCGACCGCGTGGTGCGTGCGGCCCACGAGGCTCGCGGCTCCCTGGCCGACCGTACGGTGCGCGCCGCATTCCTGCGCACCGCCGCCGACCGCCTCGACGAGGCGAAGGACCAGATCGTCGAGGCGGCCGACGCCGAGACCGCGCTGGGCCCCGTCCGGCTCACGGGCGAGCTCGCCCGCACCACCTACCAGCTGCGGGCCTTCGCCGACATCGTGGACGAGGGCGGCTTCCTCGACGTACGCGTCGACCACGCCGACGCCACCCAGACCCCGCCCTGGCCCGATCTGCGCCGTTACAAGGTGCCGCTCGGCGTCGTCGCCGTCTACGCCGCCAGCAACTTCCCGCTCGCCTTCTCCGTGCCCGGCGGCGACACCGCCAGCGCGCTCGCCGCGGGCTGCCCGGTCGTCGTCAAGGCGCACCCCGACCACCCCGCCACCTCCGAGGTGACCGCGGCCGCGCTGCGCCGCGCCGCCGAGGAGTCCGGGCTGCCCGTGGACGTGGTCTCGGTGGTGCACGGCTTCCAGGCGGGCATCGAACTGGTCAAGCACCCGCTGATCGCCGCCGCCGGCTTCACCGGCTCGATCCGCGGCGGCCGAGCCCTGTTCGACGCCGCCGCGGCCCGGCCGGTGCCGATCCCCTTCCACGGCGAGCTGGGCAGCCTCAACCCCGTCGTGATCACCGAGGCCGCGGCAGCCGAGCGCGCCGAGCAGATCGGCGCGGGCCTGGGCGGATCGATGACGCTGGGCATGGGCCAGTTCTGCACCAAGCCCGGCTTTGTACTGGCCCCGGCGGGCGAGGCGGGCGACCGGCTGGTCAAGTCCCTCACCGACGCGGTCAGCAACAGCGAGGCCGGTGTGCTGCTGGACCACCGGATGCGCGACAACTTCGTCGCCGGGGTCAAGGAGCGGGCCGAGCTCCCCGAGGTGGACGCCCCGGTCACCCCCGGCTCCGGCGGTGAGCACACGGTCAGCGCCGGCTTCCTGACCGTCCCGGCGCGGCTGCTCGCCGAGGAGGGGCAGCACGATGTGCTGCTGGAGGAGTGCTTCGGCCCGGTGACCGTGCTCGCCCGCTACGAGAGCGACGCCGACATCGCGGCCGTGCTCGGACGGCTGCCGGGCAACCTCACCGCCACCGTCCACCTCTCCGAGGCCGAGGGCGAAGGCAGCGAGGGCCGGGCCTCCGAGCTGCTGGCCGAGCTCACCCCGCTCGCCGGCCGCGTCCTGGTCAACGGCTGGCCGACCGGCGTCGCCGTCGCCCCGGCCCAGCACCACGGCGGCCCGTACCCGGCCACCACCTCCACCTCCACCTCGGTCGGCGGCACCGCCATCGAGCGCTGGCTGCGGCCGGTCACCTACCAGGACACCCCGGCCGCGCTGCTGCCGCCGGAGCTGCGCGACGAGAACCCGCTGGGGCTGCCCCGCCGGGTGAACGGGCGCCGGGAGGCCTGACGACACCTGGGCGCGACACCGCGGGCGGGACCGGTCGGTCCCGCCCGCGGTGTTTGTGTTTACGGGAGCAGCGGGCTCAGCCGTCGGCCGTCCCGTTCCCCGCTCCGTCCGCTGTTCCATCCGCATCCGTACCTGCCTCCGCATCCGCCTCCGCCGCGCCCTCTGACGTCCAGGCGCGCAGGGCGCGGGCGATGTGCCGCAGCGGAACCCCCGGGCCCGCGATATCGCGCATCAGCGCCAGCACCTCGGAGCCCTTGACGTCCTGGGCGACGGACAGGCCGTTTATCGTCAGCACCGCCCGGGTCGCGGCCCATGCGGCGTCGGCCTGGGAGTGTTCGAGCCAGGGGTGGCGCAGCAGCGTGTCGAGGACGGCGGCCGCCTTGAGATGGGCGCCCCAGTACACGTCCTGATTCAGCATGTTCGCGCCGTGCCGGTGGATGGCCGCCAGCGGCACCCCGTAGTCGTCTATCGCGGGCGAACCGGGGATGTCCGCGGTCGCCTGGAGCAGGGCGGGGAAGTCGATGGCAAGCCCTGGAGAATGGGGCGACCGGGCCGACCGGGTCAACAGGCGTCCTTCAGGCGCGTGGCCGGGTCGAACCCCATCTCCCTGCTCGTGCTGCGCGGGCGCGCCGCAAGCTCCTCGTTGAGCTCCTTGAACTCGCCCCGCCAGCGCTGCAGCGAATCCCGGAACGCGGCCAGGAACGCCTCCCGCGTCTCGTCCCGGTCCAGCGCGAGCTGAGCCCGCCCGTACGCCTGGAGCGTCATGCCGACGGCCGCCGCACGGCGCCGGATCTCCTCGTGTTCTTCTTCGGTGAGCCGGAGGATGAGGTTGGCCATGCGGGGAGACAATCACCCCGAATCAGGTGATCGCAATCCCCGTGGGGAATGAACCGGGGCGCCTCGTGGTTGACTCCCTGACCCTGCGACTGATCGGAAAAAGCGAGCCCCATGCGTGTAGAGATCTGGTCCGACATCGTCTGTCCCTGGTGCTACATCGGAAAGGCCCGCTTCGAACAGGGCCTGGCCGCCTTCGACCACCGCGACCAGGTCGAGGTGGTGCACCGCTCCTTCGAGCTCGACCCCGACCACCCCAAGGGCGACACCGTGCCGGTGCTCGACATGCTCGCGACCAAGTACCGCGTCCCGCGCGAACAGGCCCAGGCCATGGAGGCCCGGGTCGCGGAGGCCGCCGCCGACGCCGGGCTCGGCTACCGCTCCGACCGCGACCACGGCAACACCTTCGACGTCCACCGGCTGCTGCACCTCGCCAAGGCCCGCGGGCGCCAGAGCGAACTGCTCGACCGGCTCTACGCCGCGAACTTCGCCGAAGAGCGGTCCCTCTTCGACCCCGAGACGCTGCTCTCCGCCGCCGCCGAGGCCGGGCTCGACCCCGCCGAGGCCCGTACGGTGCTCGACGACGAGACCGCGTACGCCGAGGACGTACGGGCCGACGAGAGCGAGGCCGCCGCGCTGGGCGCCAGCGCCGTGCCCTTCTTCGTCCTCGACCGCCGCTTCGGCGTCTCTGGCGGCCAACCGGCTGAGATCTTCACCCAGGCGCTGCGCCAGGCATGGGAAGCGTCGCAGGTCAGCGGGGGCAAGTAAGGACTGCATGGGGGTACGCGTCAGATGTTGGCGATGGACGCGGGGGTGGTCGCCTCTCATAGTGGGTGGACATGGAGCCCCTGGGAGGCGCGGAATTCGCGCCGCAGACGACGTATCTCAACACCTCCTCCACAGGTCTGATCCCCGCCCGGACCGTGGCCGCCATGAAGCAGGCCCTTGACGCCGCCGCGGGCGGAGGGCCCGACGCCGACCTGGCCTGGGAAGCGGTGGAGGAGGCGCGCGCCGCCTTCGCCCGGCTGACCGGGGTGCCGGCCCGGCGGGTCGCGGCGGGCGCCTCGGTCGCCGTGTACGCGGGGCTGGTGGCGGCCTCACTGCCGCCCGGCGCCGAAGTCCTCGTCGCCGAGGGCGACTTCAGCTCACTGGTGAACCCCTTCACCATGCGCCGCGACGTCAAGTCGCGTGCCGTCCCGCTGGAGGCCCTGGCGGACGCGGTACGCCCCGGCACCGCCCTGGTCGCCGTCAGCGCCGTGCAGTCGGCGGACGGCCGGATCGCCGACCTCGACGCCATCCGGGCGGCGGCCCGCGCGCACGGCGCCCGGCTCCTGGTCGACAGCAGCCAGAGCCTCGGCTGGCTGCCGCTGAACGCCGACGACGTGGACTACACCGTATGCGTCGGCTTCAAATGGCTCATGTGTCCGCGCGGCGTCACCTTCCTGACCGTGCCCGAGGACTTCGGCGGGCTGACCCCGGTCTTCGCCGGCTGGGCGGCCGGTGAGAAGCCCTGGGACAGCTGCTACGGACCGGTCGGGGAACTGGCGCACTCCGCCCGCCGCTTCGACCAGAGCCCCAGCCTCCTGTCGTACGTGGGCGCCGCGCGCTCCCTCGCGCTCGTCGAGGAACTGGGCACCGCGGCCATCGGCGCCCACGACCGCGCCCTCGCCGACCGCTTCCGGGCCGGGCTCACCGCGCTGGGGCACGGATGCGCTGCCGCGCCCGGGTCGGCGATCGTGTCCGTGCCGGGGCTCGGCCACGCTGCGGCTCGCCTTGCGGAGGCGGGTGTCTCGGTCGCGGCGCGCGCCGGAAATCTGCGTGCCTCGTTCCACCTCTACAACACCGAGGCCGATGTGGACCGGCTGCTGGAGGTGGTCGCGGACGTGGTGGCGGGGGCGTAGCGGCTCCGCCGCGGGGGCCCGGCGCAGGCGTCTCGGGCCCCCGCCCGGGGTCAGCGCACGGGCGTGAAGTCCCGCGCTCCGATGAACTCCGGCCGCCGGACCGGTGCTGCGAAGGGCTCGACCGCCGCGTTCTCCACGCTGTTGAAGACGATGAAGACATTGCTGCGCGGGTACGGGGTGATGTTGTCGCCCGACCCGTGCATGGCGTTGCAGTCGAACCAGGTCGCCGACCCGGCCTTGCCGGTGAACAGCCTGATCCCATGCGCGTCGGCGAGCTTCGTCAGTGACTCGTCCGACGGGGTGCCCGCGTCCTGCATCTGCAGCGACTTCTTGTAGTTGTCCTTCGGGGTCGCCCCCGCGCAGCCGAGGAAGGTGCGGTGCGAGCCCGGCATGATCATCAGGCCGCCGTTGGTGTCGTGGTTCTCGGTCAGCGCGATGGACACCGACACCGTGCGCATATTCGGCAGCCCGTCCTCGGCGTGCCAGGTCTCGAAGTCGGAGTGCCAGTAGAAGCCCGAGGCGCCGAAGCCCGGCTTGACGTTGATCCGGCTCTGGTGGACGTACACATCCGAACCGAGGATCTGGCGGGCCCGGCCCACGACACGCGGGTCGCGGACCAGGCTCGCGAAGACCTCGCTGATCCGGTGCACCTCGAACACCGACCGTACGTCCTGCGACGTGGGCTCGATGATCGAGCGCTCGTCGGCCCGCACCTTCGGGTCGGCGATCAGCCGGTCGAGTTCGGCGCGGTAGACCGCGACCTCGTCCGGGGCGATCAGCTTCTCGATCGCCAGGAAGCCGTCGCGTTCGAAGCCGCCCAGCTCGGCAGGGCGCAGCGGCCCTGGGGTCCCGGGATCGGACCACACCACCGGGTCCACGCGTGGGGTGACCGTCTCGGAGCTTCCGCGGGTCGGGTACAGGTCAGCGACCGTGGTCATCTGGATCAGGCCTCCTCCGGCTCGGTGATCAGGGGGTATACGCCGTTCTCGTCGTGGTCCTCCCGTCCGGTGATCGGCGGGTTGAAGACGCAGACACAGCGGAAATCGGTCTTGGGACGCAGGGTGTGCTTCTCATGCCCGTCCAGCAGATACATGGTGCCGGGGACGATCCAGTGCTTCTCGCCGGTTTCGTCGTTGGTGAGCTCGGCCTCGCCCTCGACGCACAGCACGGCCTCGATGTGGTGGGCGTACCACATCGATGTCTCCGTGCCGGCGTAGAGCGTGGTCTCGTGCAGTGAGAAGCCCACCCGCTCCCTCGCCAGGACGATGCGCTTGCTCTCCCAGGTACCCGAAGCGGACTTCACATGCCGTTCGGTGCCCTCGATGTCCTTGAAGGATCGGACGATCACGGTGGATTGCGCCTTTCTGTTGGTGATCTGACGTGTTCTGGTGTGGCGTCAGGCGGTTTCACGGACGGCTCGGGCCAGCGTCCGCAGGCCCTCGTCCAGCTCCTCGGGGGAGACGGTCAGCGGCGGCAGCAGCTTGACGACCTCGCTCTGCGGGCCCGACGTCTCCACCAGCAGGCCGAGCTCGAAGGCGCGAGCGCACACCGCCGAGGCACGCGAGGGGTCGGTGAACTCCAGGCCCCAGACCAGGCCCCGGCCGCGGTACTGGGCGCCCAGCCTGACGTGTTCCTCGCAGATCTCGCGCAGCGCCTGCTCGACCTGCTCGCCGCGGGCGAGGGTCTGCTTCTCCATCTGGCCGTCGGCCCAGTAGGTGTCCAGGGCCGCGGCGGCGGTGACGAAGGCCGGGTTGTTGCCGCGGAAGGTGCCGTTGTGCTCGCCCGGCTCCCAGATGTCCAGCTCGGGCCGGAAGAGCGCCAGCGACATGGGCAGGCCGTAGCCGCCGATGGACTTGGAGAGCGTGACGATGTCCGGGGTGATGCCCGCCTCCTCGAAGGAGAAGAACGGGCCGGTGCGGCCGCAGCCCATCTGGATGTCGTCGACGATCAGCAGCATGTCGCGGCGCTTGCACAGGTCGGCCAGGCCGCGCAGCCACTCGGCGCGCGCCACGTTGATACCGCCCTCGCCCTGCACCGTCTCGACGATGACCGCGGCGGGCTGGTTGAGCCCGGAGCCCTGGTCCTCCAGCAGCCGCTCGAACCACAGGAAGTCGGGCACCCGGCCGTCCAGGTAGTTGTCGAACGGCATCGGTGTGCCGTGGACCAGCGGGATACCGGCGCCGGCCCGCTTGAAGGCGTTGCCGGTGACGGCGAGCGCGCCGAGCGACATCCCGTGGAAGGCGTTGGTGAAGGACACGATGGCCTCGCGCCCCTTGACCTTGCGGGCCAGCTTGAGGGCGGCCTCGACGGCGTTGGTGCCGGTCGGGCCAGGGAACATGACCTTGTACGGCAGGTCGCGCGGGCGCAGCACGGTGTTCTGGAAGGTCTCCAGGAAGGCGCGCTTGGCGGTGGTGCCCATGTCCAGGCCGTGGGTGACGCCGTCGCGCTCGATGTAGTCCAGCAGGGCGCGTTTGAGGACCGGGTTGTTGTGACCGTAGTTGAGCGCTCCGGCCCCGGCGAAGAAGTCGAGGTAGGTGTGGCCGTCCTCGTCGTACATGTAGCTGCCCTGCGCGCGGTCGAAGACGGCGGGCCAGCCGCGGCAGTAGCTGCGTACCTCCGACTCCAGGGCCTCGAAGACGCTCAGCGCGGGCGGGGTGATGGTCACAGCATTCTCCTGGGAGATGAGTGTGAGGGGGGTGAGAGCTCGGTGCGGGGGTGCGGTGTGGGGGGTGTGCTGCTCAGGTGGCGCGTCAGGTGTGGAAGACGAGGGGGCCGATGCGGTACAGCACCTCGGGCTCATGGCCGCCGTCGGGGAACAGACCGCCGTCGAACAGCACCTCGCGCTCCACGGCCGCCCCGTGCCGCTCGGCGAAGGAGGTGAACAGCCTGTTGGAGGCGGTGTTGTCCGGCGTGATCGTGGTCTCGATGCCATGGATGTCCGACTGCTCGGCGACGCGTGCGGTCAGCCCGTCCAGCAGGGCGGCGGCCAGCCCTCTGCCGCGCCACGCCTGGTCCACGGCGACCTGCCAGATCACCAGGGTCCTGGGGCGCTTGGGGCGGATGTAACCCGTGACGAAGCCGACCGGCTCCCCCTGTGCGTCCCGGGCCACGACCGACGTGGCGGCGAAGTCGCGGCACCACAGCAGATAGCTGTAGGAGGAGTTCAGGTCCAAGGTCCCGGAGTCGCGGGCGATGCGCCAGATCGCGGCTCCGTCCTCGACGCGTGGGGCCTCGAGCGTCAGTCCTTTCGGAATTTCTCTTCGGGCACGTGCAAGGTCTGCTTGTGCGGCGGTCATGCGGCTTGAATTTACCGAGCACAATCTTAAATTGCATTGCGGTGAGGGGTTACCCGAAGGGGGGTCGGTGTGTTATCGCGCGGGGACGCGCGTGCGCAGGAGGTGATGGATGAAAAGTGCTGATTTGTCGGGGAGTTACTGGGACGAAACACCCTCCGTGTGGAGTGCGTCACATCTGTGTAACGGTCGGGTGATGCACTCGAATTACAGCGTTTCCGGGTTACGAAATTTTAGCGTTTAGGGGTCCGGAAAGCGGGCAGAAGACGATGGGAGCCTGTATTCATAAAGGTGCTCCCTTTATATCTCCACCGGCCACCCAGAATTCACCTGGATTCGCGGAATGCGCCTCTGACGGCGAACGCGCCCGAGGGCCCGTTGCCGGAGGCCGAGTAGCTGTCCTCGGCGATGTCGCGGTCGCCCTCGGCGTGGTTGTACTGCCCGGCGAAGACATGCCGGCCCGCGGGCACCGTGGCCCCGTCCTTCAGCGTCCAGCGGTACACCAGCGCGTTCTTCTCGCTGCGCACCGAGACCTTCATATCGTCGGTGGGCAGCGTGCTCCAGGAGCCGGTGGTGAGCACCCCACCGGTGTGCGCGACCCGCAGCTCGACGGTCAGCGAGGTCAGCGGCTTGCCGGTCTTGAGGATCACATCGCTCTGCGCCCAGTACGGGTTCGACCCCGGGTCGATCTCGCCGTTCGAGCGAACCACAGGGTCGGCGAGGTGGTTTGGACCGACCGCGGTGGGGGAGGCGGTCGGGGTGTGCCGCTGCGACCCGTCGTCCGTTCCCCCTCCGCTCCCGGTGTCCCGCCCCGCGTCGGCGGGCGGGACCGCGGGCTCGCTCGACGTCCGTACGGTCTGCGGCCGCTGGGTCGGCTCCGTGGCCAGCACCACGATCCCCGCGGCGGCGACCGCCGCCGCGAGCCCGGCGACCGGGCCCGCCACGCGGGTCCACGGCCGCCCGGCCCTGCCCCCGCGCTCGGTGTGGCGCCGCTCGTCCCCGGCCATGCCCGCGGTCACCCGGGCCAGCATCCGGGCCCGGTCCGGCCGGTGGGACTCGGCGGCCGTGTGCAGTTCGGCGGCGACATCGATCCGGCCGTGCCGCTCGCGGTGGTCGATCATCGACCGTTCCCTCCCGCATGACCAGGGTGGAGTTTCCGTACGGTCTCCTGCGTGCCCGGCACCGGCTGCTGCCCGCCGCCGTGCGCCGAGCCGAGCAGCCGCTCCAGCTCCGCGATGCCGCGCGAGGTCTGGCTCTTGACCGTGCCCACCGAGATGCCGAGCGTACGCGCCGTCTCCCGCTCCGACAGGTCGAAGGCGTGCCGCAACACCACACAGGCGCGCTTACGGAACGGCAGCCTCACCAGGGCGGCCTGGACGTCCACCACGGCGGAGATGTCCGGGTCGTCGACGTGGTCGGCGCGCTGGGACGAGAAGAGCGCCACCCGGCGGCGCTCGCGCACCAGACTGCGGATCCGGGAGCGCGCCAGATTGGCGACGACACCCCGGGCGTACGCGGCCGGGTGGTCGGCGACCCGTACCCGCTCCCACTGGTGCCAGACGGCGACCAGCGCGTCGGCGGCGAGGTCGTCCGCGCCGTCGGAGCTGCCGAGCAGCAGGTGGGCGAGGCGGGCCAGTTCGGTGTGGTGCCGCTCGAAGAAGTCCCGGAACTCCTCCTGGACATCCGGTGGCCCGGCGGGCGGGAGATCGGCTGGCGGAATGGACGCCGGAACGGGTGCCGGCGCGGACGCCGGGGCGGGTGGCGGGTCCGACAGAGTGGCCGCCGGTAAGTCCGGCAGGGGGCTTCTCCCAGCGGTAGCCGGGGGCGCGTTCTCCGGTGACTCCGGCAATGCCGCCGGTGCGGGGCGTACGGCGGCCGGATCATCGGTGGGAGCGCTCACGCGGGCCTCCTCACTTCCCCTCATCCGGTGGGTTGCGTGAGCGTAGCAGCGCTCCTCGTGTTGTACGAGTGGCGCCGTCCAGCCCCCTGGGAACTGGCCGGTCAGCGCGTCGGCGAAGTCTCGTACAGTGCGAGGCATGAGGGATAGCGCGGTGCTGCACATCAAGGGCAGGGTGCTCGTCGGGCCGGAGGCCGAGGGCTCCGCCTGGGACGTCAGGGACGAACTGTGGGTCGTCGACGGGAAGATCACTTACGACCGGCCGACCGCCGCCCGGGACGTGCGGACCATCGAGGGATGGGTGCTGCCCGGGCTCGTGGACGCGCACTGCCACGTGGGACTCGACACGCATGGCGCCGTCGACGAGTCGACCAGCGAGAAGCAGGCGCTGGCCGAGCGGGAGGTCGGGGCGCTGCTGCTGCGGGACGCCGGCTCGCCCGCCGACACCCGCTGGATCGACGAACGCGACGACCTGCCCCGCATCATTCGCGCGGGCCGCCACATCGCCCGGACCAAGCGCTACATCCGCAACTACGCCCATGAGATCGAGCCCGAGGAGCTGGTGGCGTATATCGCGCTGGAGGCGCGGCGCGGGGACGGCTGGGTCAAGCTGGTCGGCGACTGGATCGACCGGGAGGCCGGGGACCTGGCGGCCTGCTGGCCGCGCGCGGAGGTCGAGGCGGCCATCGCCGAGGCACACCGGCTGGGCGCGCGGGTCACCGCGCACTGCTTCGCGGAGGAGACCCTGGCCCCCCTGGTCGAGGCGGGGATCGACTGCGTCGAGCACGCCACGGGGCTGACCGAGGACACCATCCCGCTCTTCGCGGAGCGCGGTGTCGCGATCGTCCCGACCCTGGTCAACATTGCCACCTTCCCCAAGCTGGCGACGGCCGGGGAGGGGAAGTTCCCGCGCTGGGCGGACCATATGCGGCGGCTGCACGAGCGCCGCTACGACACCGTGCGCGCGGCCTACGACGCGGGCGTGCCCATCTACACCGGCACCGACGCGGGCGGTTCACTTCCGCACGGCCTGGTCGGCCAGGAGGTCGCCGAGCTGGTCAAGGCCGGCCTTCCGACGACCGCCGCGCTGTCGGCCGCCACCTGGGGCGCGCGGGCCTGGCTCGGCCGCCCCGGGCTCACCGAGGGCGCATCGGCGGACCTGGTGGTGTACGAATCGGATCCGCGGGCCGATGTGCGGGTGCTGACGGCGCCGCGGCGGGTGGTGCTGCGCGGGCGGGTGGTCGGCTGAGGGCGGTTTGGCCGGCGGGGCGGGCGCAGCGGACTCGGCGGCCTCAGGGCACCCGATACCCCCAGGGCACCCGATACCCCAGGGGTTCGAACGCGCCGTCGAGTCACACTCGTTGGGATGAACTGACCCCAGTTGGCTGCCGGTTGGCCTTGCGCGCCGCAAATATTGCGGGGTCGATGCCGTCGGCGCCCGTGGTGTCCCCCCGTGGCGAGTCGCCGACGGCTCCATGTCTCCTGTGGGGGTCAACTCACGTGTCCTGTTCCACCAACAACTACTCAGGCATGCCCGCCCGCCGGCTGGCAGCCGCCACGGCAGCTGCCGCCGTCTCCGTACTGGGCCTGCTGCCCGCGGGCGCGGCGCACGCCACCGATGGCGACAGCAAGGCGGGCGAGTCCGCGAAGACGAGCACGCACACGACGGGCGGAGCCGGCGCGGCCGTACTCCGCGCCGATCTGAACGTCGCGTTGCTCAACAAGACCGTCAAGGCGCCGCTGGCGCTCGCCCTGAACGAGGTGCGCGCGCCGGCTTCCGCCAACAAGACCGCGCTCAGCGCGACGCTGGACGGCGTCGAGGGGGGCAAGCCGTTCAACGTTCTGCGCGCGGACGTGGCCACCGCACGTGGCACCGTCGAGAAGTCGCGTGCCGAGGGGTACGCCAACCTCGCACACGCCACAGTGCACCTCCCGGGGCTGCCGGCGGTGCCGCTGATCGAGGTCCAGCAGGTCACCTCGAAGGCGGTGTGCGTGGCCGGAAAGCGGCCGACCGCCAAGTCCAATGTGCTGGGCAGCGTGGTCGTGCTCGGCAAGAAGGCCAACCTCACCACCAGCGGCACGACCACGGTCGATGTGCCCGGCGTCGGCACGGTGCGGCTCGACCTGTCGCGCACCTCGACCACCTCCCGCACCGCCGCGGCCACGGCGCTCGAACTGAAGGTCTCGGTCAACCCGCTCAAGCTGAACGTCTCCGAGGTCGAGGGGACGGTCACCCTGGCCGACGCGACCTGTGAGGCCCCGGCCGCCCCGGGCGCGGGCTCCGAAATCGGCTCCCAGGCCACCTCGGGCCCGAAGCCGGAACACCTCGCCGAGACAGGCGGCAGCTCCACCACGCCATACCTCGTGGCCGGCGGCGCCGCCCTCCTCGGCCTGGGCGCCGGTGCCGTTGTCCTGGCCCGCCGCCGCCGCGCCGCGGCACCAGGCGACGGGGTCTGACGGACCCCGGTCCGGGGCCGGCCAGGGCGCCGGGCGGCGGGCTTCCGCCCGCCCGGCGCCCTGCCGCGGCTGACCCCCGTCCGGTCGGCCCCGGGTCAGCCTTCGGCGAGTGCCTTCGCCAGGGCGGTGACGAAGCGGTCGGTCGTGGCCGGGTCGCGGACCGCGAGGCGCAGCCAGTCCGGGCCGAGGCCCGGGAAGGTGTCGCCGCGCCGCACCGCGAAACCGAGCTCGCGCAGGCGGGCGCGGGTCGCGGTGGCGTTCGGCAGCCGGATCAGCAGGAAGGGTCCGGCCGCCGGGGCGCACACTCGGATCTCCTCGAACTCGGCCAGCCGCGCAACCAGATGGGCCCGGTCGACGGAGATCGTCTCCGCCGCCCGCGCCGCCTCGGCGAGCGCCGGAGCCGCACAGCACGCCTCCGCCGCCGCCAGGGCAAGGGAGGACACCGGCCACAGCGGCTGCGCCCGCTCCAGGGCCGCGACCGTATCCGGCTCCGCCAGCGCATAGCCGATCCGCAGCCCCGCGAGCCCCCAGGTCTTGGTGAGGCTGCGCAGCACGACCAGCCCCGGCACATCGGCGCGGCCGGCGAGCGATTCCCGCTCGCCGGGCACCGCGTCCATGAACGCCTCGTCCACCACCAGGGTCCGCCCCGGGCGGGCCAGGGCGGCCACCGCATCCGCGGGGTGCAGCACGGACGTCGGGTTGGTGGGGTTGCCCACCACCACCAGGTCCGCTTCCTCCGACACCGCGCCCGGGTCGAGCCGGAAACCGTCGCGCTCGTCCAGCACCACCCGCTCCACCTGGTGCCCGGCGTCCCGCAGCGCGGCCTCCGGCTCCGTGAACTGCGGGTGCACCACGACCGGGCGCCGCACCGGGAGGGCGCGGGCGAGCAGGACGAACGCCTCCGCAGCACCCGCCGTCAACAGCACCCGCGCCGACGGCGCACCATGCCGCGCGGCGACCGCACACCGCGCCGCGCGGCCGTCCGGATAGGCGGCGAGGCCGTCGAGCGCGGCGGCCATGCGAGCCTTGAGCCAGCCGGGAGGGGTGTCGGCCCGGACGTTGACCGCGAGGTCCGTCAGCTCGGCGCCGGAGCCCCGCACCTCCGCGTCACCGTGGTGACGCAGATGGTGCGGGTCGAACCCGGCGGACGGACCGACGGAGACGTCAGCGAGCTGATCAGCGGACATGCTCGGGGGAGTCGGACTGCCGACCCTGCTGCGCGGGCACGGCCACCGAGCCGCCCGTCTCATCCCCCGCCGCTACCTCGGCCGCATCCTCAGCCGCGTCCCCGGCCTTGTGGTCGGCTTCGTCCCCAGCCGCCTCCCGGTAGCGCTCCATGACGAGCTCCATCAGCTCCTCCGAGGGGCCGGGTACATCGGCGGTCACCACCTCGATCTCCGGGTACGCCAGCGCCCAGCCCTCCGCCTGCTGCTGCGCCCGGTCCGCCGCCGTCCCCGCGAACAGGAAGTACGGCAGCACCACGATGCGCCGCGCCCCCAGCCGCGCGCAGCGGTCGAGGCCCGAGGCCACGTCCGGCGCGGCCATCGAGACAAAGGCGGTCTCCACACCGCCGAAGCCGCGGCCCTCCCACAGCAGCCTGGCGGCCCGGTGCACCTCGGCGTTGGACTCGGGGGCCACCGACCCGGGGCCCACCAGCAGGACGGTGGTCTCCGCCCGGTCGGAGGGGGAGCGGCGCGGGCCGTCGCCCAGCGCCTCGTTCAGACGGCGCTCCAGTATGGCCAGCAGCCGGGGGTGCGGGCCCAGCGGGCGGGCGCGGACGAAGGACGTGTCGGGGCGCAGTTCGCATTCGCCGGCCAGCGCGGCGGTGAGGTCCTGCTCGGCGCGCTCGGAGGGGATCAGCGTCAGCGGTACGACGGCGAAGCGGGTCACTCCCTCGTCGGCGAGTCCGGCCACCGCGTCACCGAGCGGCAAAGGGCTTTGGCCGGTGAAGCCTCCCGCGACGGGGAGGCCGGGATTGCGGGTGCCCAACTCCCGTACGAAGTCGCGGAAGGCGTCGGCGCGCCTCTCGTCTCGGGTGCCGATGCCTGCGATGAGCAGCGCGGGCGGGGTCGTCACGAGGTCTCCTTGGTGCTGATGGTGCGGGTGGCACAGTGCGATGCGGGAGCTGGGATCCCGCCCCGAGACGTTACTGATTTCTGCGGGCCGATGTGCAGGCAGGTCATCTCTACCCGTCCTGCCCGTGTTTGCCCCGGCGCGCGAGACGGCGCGCGATGGCGCAGGTGGCCCGCGCGGGACGGCCACGCGGCTCCGATTTCCGCTTGGCCACGAGCAGTTCGCCCCCGGGCGTGGCGGCGAACAGGGCCGCCGCCTCGGCGACACTGGGCGTCCCCACGGCACTCAGCGCGGCCCCGGACGGACTCGGTACCGCGACGGAGGCCAGCGCCGCGGCCCCATAACCCCGCAGTGGCACGCCGAACCGGGCCGCCGCCGCGACCAGCCCCGGCTCGTCGGCCTTCCCCTCGACCGTGGCCAACTCCACGACCTCGCACACCGAGAGCCCCGCCTCGTCGAGCGTCCGCCGGATGAGCCCGGTCACTTCTCCGACGGACACACCACGCCCGGCACCGACCCCGACGACCAGCCCCGGGCACGGCAAGGAGGGCATCGGTGCTTTCGGCGCCACCGGAGCCGACGCGGACCCCACCGGAGGCTCCGGGAGCGCCCCCGCCCGTGTCACGCTCTCCACTCACCGTCCCCTCCCGTTCCGTTCCGTTCCGCCGTCCACTTCGCCCTCTCATCCACCCCGCCGCGCGCAACCGGCCACGAACCGGACCGCCGCGTCCGGCACCGCCGCCCAGTGCACATGCAGATACGACGCATGCACACCGCCCTGGACGAACCCCTCCGCGCGGCGCTCCGGACGGACCAGCCCCCACGCGGGCTCCGGCCCCGCGCCCGGCTCCACGGCGGTGCGGTGGAACTCATGCCCGCGCACCCGGGTCCCCGCGGCCGCGAGTGAGCTGTCGCCGATCGCCACCGCCTCGCGGTACCCCAGTGTCAGCCGCTCCGACATACGCGCCTCGGCGGGCAGCACTCCGCACATCGGCTCGCCGTCCAGCGAGCGCGCCAAGTACAGCAGTCCCGCGCACTCGGCAGCTATCGGCGCGCCGACCGCCGCGAGCCGGGCCACCTCCGCGCGCAGCGGCTCGTTCGCGGACAGCTCCGGCGCGAACACCTCCGGGAAGCCGCCTCCGATCACCAGGCCCGCGGTGCCCTGCGGCAGGCGCTCGTCCCGCAGCGGGTCGAAGGGAACCACCTCCGCGCCCGCGGCGGTGAGCAGTTCGGCGTGCTCCGCGTACGAGAAGGTGAACGCCGCCCCACCCGCCATCGCGACAACCGGCCGCCCTCCGCCCTCGGCCGCCTCCACTCCACCCCGCGCGGAGGCGGTCTCCCGCTCCGGGTCCCAGGGCGGGTCCGCCAGCGGCGGTGCGCTGCGCGCCAGGGCCAGTAGGCCCTCCAAGTCGCAGCCCTCGCGTACCTGTTCGGCCAGCGCGGCCACGGATTCGACCGCCTCCGCCCGCCGCTCGGCCACCGGTACCAGACCGAGATGGCGGCTCGGGGCGTGCACCGCGCGCATCCGACGCAGCGCCCCGAGGACCGGCACCCCCGACTCGTCCAGCGCCTCCCGCAGCAGTTCCTCATGCCGGTCCGAACCGACCTTGTTGAGGATCACCCCGGCCAACCGCACCTCGGGGTCCCAGGACGCGAAGCCGTGGACCAGCGCCGCCACCGAGCGGGACTGCGACGAGGCGTCCACCACCAGCACCACCGGCGCGCGCAGCAGCTTCGCCACATGCGCCGTCGACGCCAACTCGCCCTGCCCGGCCGCCCCGTCGTACAGCCCCATCACGCCTTCGACGACCGCCAGATCACAGCCGGCCGCCCCGCGCAGAAACAGCGGGCGTATCCGCTCCGGCCCGCACAGATAGGCGTCCAGATTGCGGCCCGGGCGGGCCGCCGGCCCGGAGCGGGCCGGGGACGAGACGGCCAGCGCGTGATAGCCGGGGTCGATGTAGTCCGGGCCGACCTTGTGGGGCGACACATCGAGACCGCGCTCCGCGAAGGCGGCCATCAGACCCGTGGCCACCATGGTCTTGCCGCTGCCGGAGGCGGGCGCGGCGATGACCAGGCGCGGCACGCTCACCACTGAACTCTCACCACCACTGAACTCTCACCATCGCTGAACTCTCACCGAACACCCACCATCACCGAACACTCCCCCCTGCCGAACACTCACCACTCGATGCCCCGCTGCCCCTTCTGACCGGTGTCCATCGGGTGCTTGACCTTTGACATATCGGTGACCAGATCCGCGAAGTCCAGCAGCTTCTGAGGCGCGTTACGCCCCGTGATGACCACATGCTGGGTCCCGGGCCGGTCGCGCAGCACCGACACCACCTCGTCGGTGTCCACCCAGCCCCAGTGCATGGGGTATGCGAACTCGTCCAGCACATACAGCCGATATGTCTCCGCCGCGAGGTCCCGCTTGACCTGCTCCCACCCCTCGCGCGCCGCCTCCTCGCTGGAGATGGCGTCCTGCTGAGAGCGCTGGAGCCATGACCAGCCCTCGCCCATCTTGTGCCATGCGACGGTCCCCCCTTCGCCCGACTCGCCGAGGACGCGCAGCGCACGCTCCTCGCCGACCCGCCACTTCGCGGACTTTACAAATTGGAATACACCGACCGGCCAACTTTGGTTCCACGCCCGCAGCGCCAGCCCGAACGCGGCCGTCGACTTGCCCTTGCCGACGCCCGTGTGCACGAGCACCAGCGGCCGGTTGCGGCGCTGCCGGGTGGTCAGCCCGTCGTCGGGTACGACGGTCGGTTGTCCTTGCGGCATCAGGCGGCCCTCCGGGTCCCTCGTACGGAAACGGTCCGTGTCTGTCGTACGGTCCGTGCGGTGTTTGTCCCGCGCGCGTCGCGCACCAGCGCGGTCATGCTGTCCGCGCGCAGTTCGTCGAGCGTCACCGGTGTCCCGCGCAGTTCGTGTGCCAGCGCGCCCGCCAAGCCCAGCCGGACGGGCCCCGCCTCGCAGTCCACCACCACCGAGGCGACCCCGTCGTCCGCCAGCAGCCGGGCCGCGCGCCCGGCCCGGGCGACCGGGTCCGGGCCGCCCGTGGCGCGCCCGTCCGTCACCACGACCAGCAGCGGCCGGCGCGACGGATCCCGCAGCCGCTCGATCCGCAGCACCTCGCGGGCCTTCAACAGCCCGGCGGCCAGCGGGGTGCGCCCGCCGGTGGGCAGCTTCTCCAGCCGGGCGGCGCCCGCGTCCACCGACGAGGTGGGCGGCAGCGCCAGGGCGGCCTCGGCGCCCCGGAAGGTGATCAGGCCGACCTTGTCCCGCCGCTGATAGGCGTCCAGCAGCAGCGACAGCACGGCGCCCTTGACGGCGCCCATGCGCTTCCGCGCGGCCATCGACCCCGACGCGTCCACCACGAACAGCACGAGGTTGCCCTCGCGGCCCTCGCGCACCGCCTCACGCAGGTCGTCACGGCGCACCACGAGCCCGGGGCCCTGCCGGCCGCGCGAGCGCTGATGCGGTGCGGCGGCCCGTACGGTCGCCGACAGATGCAGCTTGGACAGGGTGGAGCGGGGGCGGCGCGCGCCGGTGGTGCGGCCGTGGGCCGTACGGGCGCGCGACCGCCGCCCCGCCGCGCCCTCGCCGAGCCCTGGTACGTCGAGCCGCCGGGTCCGGAACGGCTCGGCGGCGCCCACGGCCGCGCGTTCGCCGCCGGGCCCGCCCGCCGCGGCCCCGCCCACACCCCCGTCTGCGGCATCAGGGACCTGGCTGTCCGAGCTGTTGGACCCGTCGGGGCCGTTGGATTCGTCGGGGCCCGTGCGCTGCTCGGGTACGGACGATCCGGCCGACGGCGGCGCCTGCTCCGGCGCGCCCTGCGGCGGCTGTCCGCCGCCCGGCCCGTCGGGACCCCCTGGACCGTCAGGCCCGCCCGGTCCCTCAGGTCCCTCCGGCCCATCCTGCTCGTCCCGACCCTCCGGCCCCGGGTCCGGGTCGTCGTCCCCGCCGCCGGACTCGCGCAGCACCTCGTCGAGCTTGTCCTCGTCCAGCCCCGGCGCGTCGAACGGAGCCCGCCGCCGCCGGTGCGGCAGCGACAGCAGCGCGGCCTGCCGTACGTCCTCGGTGGTCACCTCCGTACGCCCCGCCCACGCCGCCAGCGCCGTCGCCGTACGGGCCGTCACGATGTCCGCGCGCATCCCGTCCACCTCGAACGCCGCACACACCGCCGCGATCTGCCGCAGCGCGCCATCGCCCAGCCGCACTTGCCGCAGCAGGGCGCGCGCCGCCGCCACGCGCTCCCGCACCGCACCCTCCTCGTCCGCCCAGCGCGCCGCGAACCCGGCCGGGTCCTCGTCGTACGCCAGCCGCCGCCGCACCACCTCGACCCGCTCGTCGGTGTCCCGCGACGCCGCGACCTCCACCGTCAGGCCGAAGCGGTCCAGCAACTGCGGCCGCAGCTCGCCCTCTTCGGGGTTCATGGTGCCCACCAGCAGAAAGCGCGCCGCGTGCCGTACGGACACGCCCTCGCGCTCCACATAGGAGGCGCCCATGGCGGCCGCGTCGAGCAGCAGGTCGATCAAGTGGTCGTGCAGCAGGTTGACCTCATCGACGTACAGCACGCCGCGGTGCGCGTCGGCCAGCAGGCCCGGCTCGAACGCCTTCACCCCGTCGGACAGCGCCCGCTCGATGTCCAGCGCCCCGACCAGCCGGTCCTCGGAGGCGCCGACCGGCAGCTCGACCATCCGGGCGGGCCGTACGGTGCCGGTGCCCGGCTCGTGCGGACCGTCCGGGCAGCCCGGGTCGGGCGCGGCGGGGTCGCAGGAGAACCGGCAGCCGGCGACCACGTCGATGCCGGGCAGCAGGGCGGCGAGCGCCCGCACCGCCGTCGACTTCGCGGTGCCCTTCTCGCCGCGCACCAGCACCCCGCCGACGGCCGGTGATACGGCGTTGAGCAGGAGCGCCAGCCGCAGGTCGGCCATCCCGACGAGCGCGGTGAACGGGTAGGGGGTGGCGGTCATGCCTGGGTACCTCCAGCGGTGTGGTGGGCGCGGTGGTGGTGGTCTGGGCGAGGCGGAGGGAACGACGCCTTCGTAGCCGCTGCCTCCGAAGACGTCGTCTCCGTTGCCGCTGCGGGAGAGGGCAGCGACGGCCCGGGAGGCTGGGGCGGCGCCCCCGGCGGGACGAAGGGCAGTCCGTCCGGTACGCCGTTCTCGATCAGCCGCAGCAGCGCGTCCGTGTCCGCGTGCTCCTCGATGAGGTCGCCCAGCCGGTCCAGCTGCTCCTCGCGCAGCTCCCCGAAGCTGGTGTCGGGCGCCGGGACGAATGCCCGGCCCGCCGCGTCCGCGACCCGCCGCAGGAAGGCGCGCCGGAAGCCGTCGCTCTCCAGCGAGCCGTGCCAGTGCGTGCCCCACACCGAGCCGACCCGACAGCCGTCCAGGAAGGGTTCGTCCGCGCCATCCAGCAGCTCGGCGACCCCGTGGTGGATCTCGTAGCCCTCCACCGGCTCGCCCAACGCTTCGCCGACCGGCCGGGCCAGGGTCTTGTGCACCGCGAACCGCACTCGCACCGGCAGCAGCCCGAGCCCTTCGACGGTCCCGGCCCGCGACTCGACCTCGTCCTCGATGCGTTCGCCGAGCATCTGGAAGCCACCGCAGATGCCCAGCACCGGTCGGCCCTCCGCCGCCCGCCGCGCGATCGCCGCGGCCAGACCGCGTTCGCGCAGCCACGCCAGCGCCCGTACGGTGCCGCGGGTGCCCGGCACCACCACCAGATCGGCGTCGGCCAGCTCCTCCGGCCGGTCCACGAACCGCACGACCACGCCCGGCTCGGCGGCCAGCGCGTCCACGTCCGTGAAGTTCGACATGAGCGGCACGGCGGCGACCGCGACCCGCAGGATGTCCGCGCCGTGCGGCGGCGCGACGACGCTCTCGCGCACCGCCCCGCGCAGCGACACCCGCAGCCCGTCCTCCTCGTCGATGCCGAGCCCGTGCGCGTACGGCAGCACGCCCATGGCCGGGCGGCCCGTCAGGCCGCGCAGCATCTGAAGGCCCGGCTCCAGCAGGGTCACATCGCCGCGGAACTTGTTCACCAGATAGCCCGCGACCAGTCGCTGGTCGGCCTCGGAGAGCAGCGCGGTCGTGCCGAAGAACGACGCGAAGACGCCGCCGCGGTCGATGTCCCCGACCACGACGACCGGCAGCCGGGCGGCCCGCGCGAGCCCCAGGTTGACGATGTCGGTGCGGCGCAGATTGATCTCGGCGGGGCTGCCCGCGCCCTCGCAGATCACCGCGTCGTGCGTACGCCGCAGCTCGGCCAGGCACTCGGTGACGGTCCCCAGCAGCGACTCCTGCCGCCCCGCGTGGTAGCCGCGTGCGCTCAACTCGCCCACTGGTTTGCCCAGCAGCACCACTTGGCTGCTGCGGTCGCTGCCGGGTTTGAGCAGGACGGGGTTCATCAGCGCGCTCGGCTCGACGCGTGCGGCGGCGGCCTGCATGGCCTGGGCGCGGCCGATCTCCGCCCCGTCGCGGGTCACGAAGGAGTTGAGCGACATGTTCTGCGCCTTGAAGGGCGCGACGCTGACGCCCTTACGGCTGAGCCAGCGGCAGATTCCGGCCGTGACGACGCTCTTGCCCGCGTCCGAGGTCGTACCCGCGACGAGCAGCCCGCCGCCCGGCGCGCCCCCGCCCTGTGTCCCGCTCATCCTCAGTCCCTCCCCGCGGCCGTCGGCCGCACCGTCGCCGGACCGCCCGACCGGCCCGCGCCGGGTGCCTCGTATGAGCGTGTCTTGGCGCGCTGCGCGGGCTGGACTGAGGAGCCGCGCAGCGACGAGGGAAGCTCGCGCGTTGGAGCGCGCCGGGACTGAGCGGGAAGGAGGGGCATGGACCGTGCCCAGCGGGCGAGCGCGCCATGTGGGGCCCGCGCGGCGGGTACGGGTGCGGCACCGGGCCGCGCGGCCGTACGGGCCGGCCTCGGCGCCACGCCTGCCGCGAGCCGTGTCCCCGCCGCCAGTCGGGCCGCGACGGACACGCCGAGCGCCAGGGCACCGACGCGCCGCGAAAGCCGTACGGCGCGCTCGATGTCGGCCGCCTCGACCGGCCGCCCGCCGGGGTTGAGCACCGGACGGTGCTCGACGCGGCCGCCGTACGCGAGGGTGCCGCCCAGCCGTACGCCGAGCGCGCCCGCGAACGCGGCCTCCACGGGGCCCGCGTTGGGGCTCGGATGGCGGTGGCCGTCGCGCCGCCAGGCGCGCCATGCGCCGCGCGGATCGGGCCCGGCCAGGGCGGCCAGCGCCGCGGTGAGCCGTGCGCCGGGCCAGCCGGCGAGGTCGTCCAGCCGGGCCGAGGCCCAACCGAACCGCCGATAGCGCGGCGACTTGTGGCCCACCATCGCGTCCAGGGTGTTGACGGCCCGGAAGCCGACCAGGCCCGGCACCCCGCCGACTGCCCCCCACACCAGCGCGCCCACAACGGCGTCCGAGGTGTTCTCGGCGACCGACTCGACGACCGCGCGCGCGATCTGCGACTCGTCCAGCGCCTGCGGATCGCGCCCGCACAGGTGCGGCAGCCGGCGCCGGGCGGCGTCCAGGTCACCGGCCGTCAGCGCGCCGCCGACAGCCCGCGCCTCCCGGCCCAGCGTCGTGCCGCCGAGCACCGCCCAGGTGGCGGCGGCGGTCAGCATGGTCTGCGCGGCGGGGGAGCGGCGCCCCAGGGCGGAGGTTTCCGCGGCGCGGTGCCCCAAGACGCGGTGCCCCAAGACGGGACGTCCCGAGGGTTTCAGGACAGCGCTGCCCAGAGCGGAGCCTCCCGGCGCGGGGCGTCCCAAGGCCCGTACGGCGCGCCCCGACAGCACGGCGCCCGCGGCCGCGCCGCCCGCGCACAGCGCGGTGTAGAGGGCCCCGGATCCGCGGTGGTCGCGCCACAGCAGCCGCTCGACAGCCAGGGCGGCGCGCCCGAACGCGGCCACAGGATGGCCGCGGCGCGGATCGCCCATGGCGAGGTCGCCGAGAAAGCCGAGGGCGGCGCCGCACGCGTACGAGGCGTGATCGGCACGCATCGTCAGTCCGCCGTCTTGCCTCGGTACATGGGGAACGTCAGGAACATCAGGGGTGTCGGAGGCGCCGGGACGTGGCGGAGGTGCCGCGGGCGGGTCGGCGGCATGGCGGTGCCGGGCATGGCGGTATGTCCTCACTCAGGGTCCGCGCCCTGGTTCGACGTGACCGGCGGTGAGAGTCTCCTGGCTCCCGGATCCGCGCTTCTCCCCGTCTTCCAGCCGTCGTGTGGACGGCCGTGACTCGTACGGGCGATGGGAGAGCGCTCCCCGGTGACAGTGGCGGGACCGCGCCGGATTCTCACCGGCTTCCTCTCCTGCCGCCGTTTGGCTCCGGAAGTCCACCATGGGCCGCGAATGGCCGTCAACTCGCGAATGCCCCACCCTGTGTGAGTGTGCCGAGAAGCACATGCCACGGCCGCCGGGCTGGAACGCGCTGGTCGGCACGTTCCAGCCCGGCGGCCGTGAGTGGGGTCGAACGGGGTCAGGCCACGATCAGGTTGATGCCGTACGCCACGGTCGCCGCGCACAGCGCGAAGCAGAGGTACGCGCCGGCGCGCGCGGGGCCGAAGGCGCCGCCGGCCGGGGCCGGGGCGGCGGACGCGGTGGCGGCCGTGTCGGTGCCCGCCTCCGCCTGCCGCGGCTTACGGGAGGTGCCGAGGATGCCGAGGGTGAAGACGCCCACGAAGCCGACGGTCACCACGAGGCTGATGCCGAAGACCTGGCCGAGGGCCGCCCAGTCGATGCTCATCGCGTTACTTCCTTAGCTGGTGCTGCCGGTGGCCGCGGAGGCGCCGGCCGGGGTGGCGGAGGAGGGGGCGGTAGCGGCACGGGCGGGCGGCGGGGCCACGGACTGGAGGGCCGCCGTGACGACGCCCACCGGCTCGGCCGGCAGCGCCGCGGCCTCGTCGATGTCATTGACGTTGGTGTGGTCGACGGGCTTGCGGCGCGAGGCCGCCCAGATCCCGGCGCAGGCGGCGACCGCGAGCACGGCGACCGCCGTGACGCCCCAGTCGCCCTGGTCCGCCAGCAGCGCGGCGCCGCCCGCGACGAGGCCCGCGGCGGGCAGGGTGAGTACCCAGGCGAGGACCATGCGGCCCGCGGTGGACCACCGCACCACAGCGCCCTTGCGGCCGACCCCCGCGCCCATCACGGAGCCGGAGCAGACCTGGGTGGTGGAGAGCGCGAAGCCGATGTGCGACGAGGCGAGGATGACGGTCGCGGCGCCGGTCTGGGCGGCGAAGCCCTGCGGCGGCTGGATGTCGGTGATGCCCTTGCCCATGGTGCGGATGATGCGCCAGCCGCCCAGGTACGTACCGAGGGCGATGGCCAGGCCCGCGGAGACGATGACCCACATCGGCGGGTCGGAGTCGGGCGCGATCACACCGCCGGTGATCAGCGCGAGGGTGATGACCCCCATGGTCTTCTGGGCGTCGTTGGTGCCGTGGGCGAGGGAGACCAGCGCGGCCGAGGCGATCTGCCCGGCGCGGTAGCCCTTCGAGGTGTCCTGGGGGTCGCGGCCGCGGGCCAGCCGGTAGGTGAGCCGGGTCGCGACCAGGGCGGCGACACCGGCCACGATCGGCGCGGCGACGGCCGGGATCAGGACCTTCATGACGATCTTGTCGCTGTTGACCCCGTCCATGCCAACGGAGACCAGGGTGGCGCCGATGAGGCCGCCGAAGAGGGCGTGCGAGGAGCTGGAGGGCAGCCCGGCCAGCCAGGTCAGCAGGTTCCACAGGATCGCGCCGACCAGACCCGCGAAGATCACTTCGGGGCGGACTCCGGCGTCCTCGTCGATGATTCCCCCGGAGATCGTCTTGGCGACCTCCACGGAGAGGAACGCGCCGACGAGATTGAGGACCGCGGACATCGCCACCGCGATCCGGGGACCGAGAGCCCCCGTGGAGATGGTGGTCGCCATGGCATTGGCCGTGTCGTGGAAGCCGTTCGTGAAGTCGAACACCAAGGCCGTAACGATCACGATCCCAATGAGAAGCGTGATGTGTTCCATCGAACTCCTTCGTGGGGGAATGCGATCCCCGAACTTGGCGACACGGAGCGCCGCCGCGTGACTACGGTACGTAGTGCCATGTGGCCACCGTGAGGCCACCGGGATGGCCGCACGAGAAGCCCCTCCTGTGGGAGGGGGAGGATTCGCGCACCCTTGGGCAATCGGTGCGACAACCAAAGGGTGCAGCCACGACCGTAAGGACATGGGGTGAACGGAAGGTGAACTGGGGTGGGCTCGGGGGTGACGCACCTGCGGGAAGGCGGCACCGATGATCCACTCGCCCCCGCAGTGATGCGTACACGACGGCTCGCCTGCCATGATCGGCGCCCGGAGGTGAGGGATCGTGACGAAGCCGGATGCCGCACGACCGAACGGACTTGGGGAGCGACCGGACCTGAGGGAAGGCTGGGAGCGGGTGGTGGAGACGGCCCGCAGGACGGTCGCCGACGGCCTGGTCGTCGGCACCTCGGGCAACGTCTCGGCCAGGGTCGGCGACATCGTCCTGGTGACCCCGAGCGGCGTCCCGTACGACCGGCTCGGCCCGGGTGACACGGTCGGCGTCGACCTGGACGGGCGCCAGGTGATCGGCGAGCTGGCCCCCACCAGCGAACTGCCGATGCACCTCGCGATCTACCGCGACACCGACGCCGCGGCCGTCGTCCACACCCACGCCGTACACGCCACGGCCGTCTCCACCCTGGTCGACGAGGTCCCCGCGATCCACTACATGACCTGCGCCCTCGGCGGCCCGGTGCGCGTCGCGGGCTACGCCCTGTACGGCACCGACGAGTTGGCCCACAACATGCTCGACGCGCTGCGCGACCGCACCGGCTGTCTGCTGCGCAACCACGGCACCGTCGTCCACGGCACCACGCTCGACCAGGCGTACGACCGGACGGCCCAGCTGGAGTGGATGTGCCGGGTCTGGCTCACCGCGGCCGCCGTCCCCGGGTACACCCCGGCCCTGCTGCCACCCGAAGAGCTGCGCCGCGCCGCGGACAAGCTCAGCGGCTACGGCCAGCCCCGCTGAGCCGGGCGGATCGCGGGTCGATCACCCGGCCGGTCAGCGCCCGCTGGCCCGCGGCGGCTTCCCCGCCCACACTGGGAGAGATGCAGCTGCGGACGAAGGCGGTTGTGGCCGCCACCACGATGCTCAGTGTCGGCGCCGGCGCGGTGGCGGCCGGGCGGTACGCCAGCGGCGCCGCCCTGAAGCCCGGCCCCGGCCGGCCGTTCCCGCACGACCCGCGGCTCACCGTGCACGCCGCCGAGGCCGACCGGATCACCCTCACCCGCAGTCTCGCCTCGCTGCGCCCCGGCACGTACGGCCTCGCCGGCTCGGGCTGCCACGCCGTCGTCGGGCCCGTGGTCGAGGACGTCCCGCACCCCCCGGACTCCGTGGTCCGCCGCCTGGAACGGGTGACGTACGGCACCCTGGCCCCAGGCACCCGCGTCCGCTTCACCCCGCAGGTGCACACCGGCAATCCACGGGACACGCTCGGGATCGACCACGCCGACGTCGACGTACCCGGTGAACTGGGCCGGCTGCCCGCCTGGTTCATACCCGGCGACCGCCCCGCCTGGATGATCACCGTGCACGGCCTCGGCACCACCCGTGAGCACCCCATGGTGCTGATGCCGTTCCTGCACAAGCGGCGGTTCCCGCTGCTCGACATCGCCTACCGCGGCGATGCGGGCGCCCCACGCCCCGAGGACGGCATCGGACACCTCGGCGAGACCGAGTGGCGCGATCTCGACGCAGCCATCCGCTACGCGGTGCACTACGGCGCGGAGAGCGTCATCCTGTACGGCTGGTCCATCGGCGCCACCATGGCCCTGCGCGCCGCCGCGGGCTCCGCGCTGCGGGACCGGATCAGCGGGCTCGTCCTGGACTCTCCGGTGCTGGACTGGCAGGCCACCCTGCGGGCGCTCGCCTCGGCCCGGCGCATCCCCTCCGCGCTGCTGCCGCTGGCGATACGGGCCGCCGAGGGGCGGGCGGGCCTGCACGGAGACCGACTGATGGAGCAGGCCGCGATGGCCGAGCTGGACGGGCCGAAGGTGCCGACGCTGATCATCCACGGTCCGGACGACACCATCGCCCCCTGGGGCGCCTCGCGTGAACTCGCCGAGCGCCACTCGGAACTGGTCACCCTTCACCCGGTGCGCAACGCCCCGCACGCCGCGATGTGGAACGCCGACCCCGAAGGGTACGAAGACATGCTGGGCCGCTTTCTGATGCCGTTGATGTGACCCTCACCACCGGCGCACAGAGGGGATCCGGAAGCGCCGTCGGCGACCTTTGTGACCAGCGCGGGCAACCGCCGTACGGGTGCCGATTGGGCTTTCGGGCCGTCACGGGCGAGACTGCTCCCGTGACGTCCCGTACTCCGCGCGACTCCCGGCTCCGACTCGTCCGCCAGCGGCCGATGGCCACAGCCCGCCGGGTTGTGCCGAACCGCGGCTCCCGACCGACGCCCCGCCCGCCCGAGGGCACTCCGCCGCCCTCGGAGCTCGCCCGGCAGGCCAGGTCGGGACTTGCCGGGGCCGTACAGATCGCCCGCTGGGCCGCGAGCCGGCACGCCGTCCCGGGCGTGCTCCCCGCCGAGGCCGTCGCCGAGGCCGCCACCGCCCTGGGAGTGCCCCCCGAACGGATCCGGGCGGACTGGGACCGGGCCCGCCTGGTCGGCCTGATCGAGCTGCACGGCGGCATCGCCCGCCCGGGCTGGCGGCTGCGCGCCTGGGACCGCGACGACAGCGCGGTGCTGCGCGGCTGGGTCGCGCTGCTCGACGCCTGGTCCCTGGACCGCCCGGCGCCGGTCACGGCCGAGCCCACGGCCGTCGCCGAGGTCGTGGAGGCGCTGCCGCAGCTGCTGTCCCTGCTTCAGCTGTCGGCCGGTCCGGTGCAGGTCGCGACGCTTCTGGACATGCTCCAGCAGCGCGTCGCCGAGCTGCGCACCGAGCGGTGCGAGGTGCCGTACGGCCCGGTGGCCGCCCCGGGCCCCGACGACACCCCGCCCGCCGGGACGCCGGACGCCGCCCACTCCCTGGACCACTCCCTGGAGACGCTGCTCGACTGGGCCCTGGACGCGCTCGCCTCCGTGGGCGCGCTCGTGGTGCTGGACGGGTCCTCGGCAGACGGCCCTCAGGAGGCGGCGGAGGCAGCGCGGGAGGCCGTGGAAGGGGCGCGGGAGGGCGCGCGGGAGGCCGTCCTCACCGCGCTCGGCAACTGGGCGGTGTGGGTCAAGCTGGAGCAGATCTGCGTCGCCGCCCAGAGCCCCGCCGGGAACATCGAGCAGCCCGCCGCGGACATGCTGCGCGGCTGCGCGGGCCTGACCCCCGGCCCGGCCCGCGCCGAGTACCGGGCCTGGCTCGCCGCCCGGCCCGTCGGCAGCGCCGTCACCGAGCTCATCGAGGCGGCCCGCGGCGACGACGCGCTGCTGCGCGGGCTCGCCTTCGAGGCGCTGCGCGTCGTCGGGGCGCCCGCCGAGCCGACCGTACGGGCCGTGGTCGACGAGTCCGCGCTGCGCCCGTACGCGCTGCTGTGGCTGGCCGAGCACGAGGGGGTGGACCCGGAGGACGCGCTGGACGTGCTGACCCGCGAGGAGGCCACCTGGCTGTGGGTGGACACGGCCGCGGCCATCTCCGACCACGGCGAGAGCCCGCTGCTCGTGCGCCATCTGGAGTCCGCCGTGCAGGGCACGGTCCCGGCGCTGCTGGAGGAGGTACGGGCCGTGGGCCACCCCCGCACCGTGCAGGTCCTGGTCGCACTGGCCGCCGCCCACCCCGACCCGGCCCTCGCCAAGGCGGTCCGCCGCGCGGCCTTCCAGGTACACACGGGCGGCGCTTAGGCAGCCCGGACCCCGGCCCCGTACCTGGGAGGCCCGCCCGGGCCGGGAAAAAGCCCTTGCGGGCCCCGCTAAACTAATCGCATGGCAATTCTCCTCGTGCATTAGACGGCGTCGGCCTCTTTTCGCCCGTCCGTCCAGCCGTCCACCCCGCCCTGGAGTAATTCCCGTGATCACCGCCTCCGGCATCGAGTTGCGCGCCGGCGCCCGTGTCCTCATCGAGTCCGCCTCCTTCCGCGTCGCCAAGGGCGACCGCATCGGCCTCGTCGGGCGCAACGGCGCGGGCAAGACCACCCTCACCAAGTGCCTCGCCGGTGAGGGCATCCCGGCCGCCGGCACCATCACCCGCTCCGGCCAGGTCGGGTATCTGCCCCAGGACCCGCGCACCGGCGATCTCGACGTGCTCGCCCGCGACCGCATCCTCTCCGCCCGTGAGCTGGACTCCGTGCTCCGCAAGATGCGCGAGAACGAGGACCGGATGGCGAACGGCAAGGGCGCCACCCGCGAGCGCGCGATGAAGAAGTACGAGCGGCTGGAGACCGAGTTCCTCACCAAGGGCGGTTACGCCGCCGAGGCGGAGGCCGCGACCATCGCCGCCAGCCTCGGGCTGCCCGACCGCGTGCTCGGCCAGCCCCTGCATACGCTCTCCGGCGGTCAGCGCCGCCGGGTCGAGCTGGCCCGGATCCTCTTCTCGGACTCCGATGTCCTGCTCCTGGACGAGCCGACCAACCACCTCGACGCCGACTCCATCATCTGGCTGCGGGACTACCTGAAGACCTACCGCGGCGGCTTCATCGTCATCTCCCACGACGTGGACCTGGTCGAGACGGTCGTCAACAAGGTCTTCTACCTGGACGCCAACCGCTCGGTCATCGACATCTACAACATGGGCTGGAAGCTCTACCAGGCCCAGCGCGAGGCCGACGAGAAGCGCCGCAAGCGGGAGCGGGCCAACGCGGAGAAGAAGGCCGCGGCCCTCAACTCCCAGGCGGACAAGATGCGGGCCAAGGCCACCAAGACGGTGGCCGCGCAGAACATGGCCCGCCGCGCCGAGAAACTGCTGTCCGGCCTCGAAGCGGTGCGGCAGTCCGACAAGGTCGCCAAGCTCCGCTTCCCGGACCCGGCCCCGTGCGGCAAGACGCCCCTGGCGGCCGAGGGCCTGTCCAAGTCGTACGGCTCGCTGGAGATCTTCACCGACGTCGGCCTGGCCGTCGACCGGGGCTCGCGGGTGGTCATCCTCGGGCTCAACGGCGCGGGCAAGACGACCTTGCTCCGGCTGCTGGCCGGGGTCGAGAAGCCGGACACCGGGCAGGTCACCCCCGGCCACGGTCTCAAGCTCGGCTACTACGCGCAGGAGCACGAGACGCTGGACCCGGACCGCACGGTCCTGGAGAACATGCGCTCGGCCGCCCCCGATCTCGACCTCGTGGACATCCGCAAGACGCTGGGGTCCTTCCTCTTCTCCGGCGACGACGTCGACAAGCCGGCGGGTGTGCTGTCCGGCGGTGAGAAGACCCGGCTCGCGCTGGCCACGCTCGTGGTCTCCTCGGCCAACGTCCTGCTGCTCGACGAGCCCACCAACAACCTCGACCCGGCCAGCCGCGAGGAGATCCTCGGCGCGCTGCGCACCTTCACGGGCGCGGTGGTGCTGGTCACCCACGACGAGGGCGCGGTCGACGCGCTGCAGCCGGAGCGGATCATTCTGCTGCCGGACGGCGTCGAGGACCTGTGGGGCGAGGACTACGCGGACCTCGTCGCGCTCGCCTGAGCCGCCACGGATCTGCTCCGGATCCGCTACGGATCCGCCCTCTCGTAGATCATGCGCCATAGATCATTCGGCCTAGGCGTGATCCTTCATCTGAGTGAGAACGGCTGGTACCGCGGCGCGTCGTCAGTGACCGGCGCATAAAGCGTGCCGCGCGCCGGCGTGCGGTGGTGCGATCGCGACCACCGACGGCCTGACCTGCCGGTTCGTCCATCATGTGGACCGTTTCTGAGCGCGACTGCCTGCGGAATCTTCAATTCCGGGGGCGATCACCCCATCAATTCGGGAAAGCCTTCCTCCAGAGACCTTGCCGAATGGGTGGCCAGGAAGCCGCCTAGGGGTGATCATGAGAGTCCAGAGCGCACTTCCCATGAGGAGGCACGGGTGGCCGAGACTCTGAAGAAGGGCAGCCGGGTGACCGGCGCCGCGCGCGAAAAGCTCGCGGCAGACCTGAAAAAGAAGTACGACTCCGGTGCGAGCATCCGGGCGCTGGCCGAGGAGACCGGCCGCTCCTACGGATTCGTCCACCGGATGCTCAGTGAGTCCGGCGTGGCCCTGCGTGGTCGCGGTGGAGCGACACGGGGCAAGAAGGCCGCAACAACGGCCTGACACCCCAGACATGTCGTACCGGTGGGTATGAGCGGTGCCACCCGGTTGATCGGACCGTCGGCCGGGTGGTTACTGTGCAGTCACTTAAGTGTGTGACCGCACCCACCGGAGGCTTCCGTGACCCTGCTGGACAAGGACGGCGTTCACCTCACCGCTGACGATGCGATCGCCACGGTGACCCTGACCAACCCCGACAAGCGGAACGCCCAGTCGCCCGCGACCTGGCGGGCGCTGGCCGAGGCCGGACGGGCGCTGCCGGGCAGCGTCCGGGTGGTCGTGCTGCGCGCCGAGGGCAAGTCCTTTTCTGCGGGGCTCGACCGGCAGATGCTCACGCCCGAGGGGTTCGACGGCGAGCCGTCCTTCCCCGAGCTGGCCCGCCGCTCCGACTCGGAGCTGGACGCCGTCATCGCCGAGTGCCAGGAGGCGTTCACCTGGTGGCGGCGGCATGACATCGTCTCCGTCGCTGCCGTCCAGGGGCATGCCATCGGCGCGGGCTTTCAGCTGGCCCTCGCCTGTGACCTGCGGGTCTGCGCCGACGACGCGCAGTTCGCGATGCGCGAGACCAGCCTCGGGCTGGTCCCCGACCTCACCGGCACCCATCCGCTGGTCTCCCTCGTGGGCTACGCCCGGGCGCTGGAGATCTGCCTGACCGGCCGCTTCGTCCACGCCGAGGAGGCCGAGCGCATCGGCCTGGCCAACCTGGTCGTGCCCGCCGCGGAGCTGGACGCCGCGGTCCGGGACCTGACGGCGGCGCTGCTCGCCGCGGACCGCGACGCCGTGATCGAGACCAAGGCGCTGCTGCGTGGGGCGGGGGAGCGGACGTACGAGGAGCAGCGCGCCGCCGAGCGCGCCGCGCAGGCCCGGCGGCTGCGCGACCTGGCGGGGCTGGGCGAGTAGCGCCGTCCACGGCGGCGCCACCGCGCCGGCACCTCGCCGCACCGTCTACGGCTGGGCCATCCGCACCGGCAGCGGCCGTACCGGCACCGCTTCGAGTACGAGCACCGCGAGGTCGTCGTCGATCGGCTCGGGGCCGAAGTCATGGGCGGCGCGCCGGACCCGTTCCGCCACCGCCTTGGCGCCCAGGCCCGCGCACCCCCGCAGGATGTCGGCGAGGCCGTCGTCGTCGTCCAGCTGCCGGTTGCCGCTGCGCCGCTCGGTCACCCCGTCGGTGACGCACAGCAGCGTCTCGCCGAGCGCCAGGTCGAAGTTGTCGGCGTGGAACTCGGCGCCCTCGTCGATGCCCAGCAGCATCTGGGAGCTGCCCGTGGTGACCACCGAGCCCTCGGCGGTCAGCCGTAGCGGCAGCGGGTGTCCGGCGCTGGCCAGTGTGCAGTGGGCGCTGCCTGTGGCCGGGTCGGGCTCCAGCTCGCCGTACAGCAGGCTCAGGAAGCGCGGCCGGGCCTGTTCGCCGCCGACGGCCACGGCTTCGGCGCCCTCCTCCACCAGCGCCTGGTTCAGCCGGGAGAGCACGGACTCGACGCCGTGGCCCTCGCGGGCCAGCAGCCGGACCAGATGGCGGGCCAGACCGGTCACCGACATCGCCTCCGGGTCGCTGCCGCACACATCGCCGAGCAGGAAGCACCAGCGGCGGCCGCCCATCGGGAACAGGTCGTAGAAGTCACCGCCGACGGTCTGTTCCTCGCCGTGCGGCTCGTACACGATCGCCGTGTCGACGCCCGGGATATGGGCGAGGGAGGTGGGCAGCTGCCGGCGCTGGAGCGCCCGGCTGATGGTCGCCTGCCGGGTGTAGCGCCGGGCGGTGGCCACGGCCTGGGCCACCCGCCGGGCCACATCGCCCGACAGCCGCGCCACGCCCTCGGTCAGCTGGGTCACGCCCGCCCGCCCCAGCAGCAGTACGCCGTGGTTGCGGCCCTGGGCGAGCAGCGGGAACGCCAGTGCGGCCCCGCCCGCGCCACGGCCGTCCGCGGGCTCGGGCCAGGGCCAGGGGGTGCCTGAGGGGTCGAGTCCGGTGGGCGGCGGGTGGCTCTCGAGCGCCAGCCGGAGCGCGTCGTTGCGGCGCTCGTCGCTGTGCCATACGCGGCGCAGCCGCAGCCTCTGGCCTTCGGTGCTCAGCCATACCGCGCACCAGTCGGCGAGCCGGGGCACCAGGAGCTGCCCGGCGAGGGCGGCGACCATGTTCTCGTCCAGCTGTCCGGCGAGGAGGTCGCTGGCCTCCGCGAGGAACGACGGCCCGCCGCGGTCCACCCACCCACCGGAGCCTTCCCGGTGCCGCGGCGGCGCGGCCGGGGCGAGGGCCTTGGCGAAGCGCACTTCGCTGCCCACCGCGTCGACCGGGAGGGCATCGCCCCCGGACCCCTCCGGCGCGGCGTCCAGCCGGAACCACACCGCCTTGCGGGTGCGGTGGTACGTCACGCCCCAGGACTCCGCGAGCGCGCCCATCAGCTGGAGGCCGCGGCCGCGGCGCCGGGTGTCCTGGCCGCCGTACACCGCGCTGGCGGGGTGGAGGTCGCTCACCTCGACGACGACGCCCGGGGGTGTGGTCTGCAGCCGGCAGACGACCTCGATCTCGGTGCCCGCGTGCAGCACGGCGTTGGTGACCAGCTCGCTGACCAGGAGCACGGCGTCCTCGGTCAGCCGGTCGCCGAGCGGGCGCGGCCCGAGGACCGCCGGCGCGCCCGCTCCCGTCAGCGTGGTGCGCACAAACGCGCGCGCCGCGGCGGGCGCCCCCACGGTCCCGGGCAGCATGGTCCGCGATACGGACTCCCGCGAGAGAGGAAGCAAAGCTCCCACCAGCTGCTCCTGGCGCTTCGGGGCGATTAGGTCATTTCGGTGCCATATTATGACAGGCACAGGAGTGCGAATCGATCCATAAGAGACGATGTCATGGCAAATGACCCGACCCCCATGGACATACGTTCCGACGTCCTCCCCGAATCCCCGGGCCTCGCGCCCGGCGAGGAGCGGGTGAGCGCGGCAGGCCTGCGGTCCCTGCTGGGTGCGATGCAGGCGTTGTGTGACGGGGACTTCTCCGTGCGCGCCAACAGCGCGGAAGAGGGCACGCTCGGCGAGATGGCCGGGGCGTTCAACCAACTCGTGGTGCGGAACGCCCATCTGGCCTCGGAGCTGCAGCGGGTGCGCCGCGAAGTGGTACGGCAGGGCAGACTCGACGAGCGGATCACGGCAAGCCCCGGCCAAGGGGCCTGGACGACCAGTGTGGACGCGGCGAATCAGCTGGTGGACGCGCTCGTCGGCCCCGTCTCGAACGCCACGCAGGTGCTGGACGCGGTCGCCGCGGGCGATCTGACCAAACGCGTCGACCTGCACGACGGCAATCGTCAGCTGCGCGGCGATCTGAGCCGGCTCGGGCGCGGCGTCAACCGCACGGTGGACCAGCTGTCGCTGTTCACCGGTGAGCTCACCCGCGTCGCCCGCGAGGTCGGCACCGAGGGCCGGCTCGGCGGCCGGGCCAAGGTCCAGGGGCTGTCCGGCGACTGGCGCGAGGTCACCGAGGCCGTCAACACCATGGCCTCCCGGCTGACGGCGCAGGTGCGGGACATCGCCGTGGTGACCACGGCGGTCGCGCGCGGCGACCTCACCCGGCAGGTGACCGTCGAGGCCACCGGGGAGCTGCTGGAGCTGAAGCTGACCGTGAACACGATGGTCGACCAGCTGTCGGCGTTCGCGGACGAGGTCACGCGGGTGGCCCGTGAGGTGGGCACCGAGGGTGAGCTGGGCGGCCGGGCCCAGGTCCGCGGGGTCTCCGGGGTGTGGAAGGACCTGACGGACAACGTCAACTTCATGGCGTCCAACCTGACCTCGCAGGTGCGCAACATCGCCCAGGTGACCACGGCGGTGGCCAACGGCGATCTCTCGCAGAAGATCACCGTGGACGCCCGGGGCGAGATCCTTCAGCTGAAGCTGACCGTGAACACGATGGTCGACCAGCTGTCGGCGTTCGCGGACGAGGTCACGCGGGTGGCCCGCGAGGTCGGTACGGAGGGTGAGCTGGGCGGCCGGGCCCAGGTCCGGGGCGTATCGGGCGTGTGGAAGGACCTGACCGAGAACGTCAACTTCATGGCGGACAACCTGACCTCCCAGGTCCGCAACATCGCCCAGGTCGCCACCGCGGTGGCGGAGGGAGACCTCAGCAAGACGATCACGGTGGAGGCCAAGGGCGAGATCCTGGAGCTCAAGTCGACGATCAACACGATGGTCGACCGGCTCTCCGCGTTCGGCGACGAGGTCACGCGGGTGGCCCGTGAGGTGGGCACCGAGGGCAACCTGGGCGGTCAGGCGCAGGTCCGCGGGGTCTCCGGGGTGTGGAAGGAACTCACCGACAACGTCAACTTCATGGCGCTGAACCTGACCTCGCAGGTGCGGAACATCGCCCAGGTGACCACGGCGGTGGCCAACGGCGACCTGTCGAAGAAGATCACGGTGGACGCCCGGGGCGAGATCCTGGAGCTGAAGGACACCGTGAACACCATGGTCGAGCAGCTTCGGGCGTTCGCCGACGAGGTCACGCGGGTGGCCCGCGACGTCGGGACCGAGGGGGAGCTGGGCGGCCGGGCTCAGGTGCCGGGCGTCTCCGGGGTGTGGAAGGACCTGACGGACAACGTCAACTTCATGGCGTCCAACCTGACCTCCCAGGTCCGCAACATCGCCCAGGTCGCCACCGCCGTCGCCCAGGGCGATCTGTCCAAGAAGATCGACGTGGACGCGCGCGGCGAGATCCTGGAGCTCAAGACCACCATCAACACGATGGTCGACACGCTCTCCTCGTTCTCCTCCGAGGTCACCCGGGTCGCCCGCGAGGTCGGCAGCGAGGGCCGGCTGGGCGGCCAGGCCCGGGTCGAGGCGGTCTACGGCACCTGGAAGCGGCTGACCACCAGCGTCAACGAGCTCGCCCTGAACCTGACCACCCAGGTGCGGGCCATCGCCGAGGTCGCCTCCGCGGTCGCCCAGGGCGATATGTCCGCGTCCGTCTCGGTCGAGGCCCAGGGCGAGGTCGCCGAGCTCAAGCACAACGTCAACGTCATGGTGGCCAATCTGCGCGAGACCACCAGGGCCAAGGACTGGCTGGAGTCCAACCTCGCCCGTATCGCCTCCCTGATGCAGGGCCACCGCGATCTGGTCGAGGTCGCCGATCTGATCCTGCGCGAGCTCACTCCGCTGGTCAACGCCCAGTTCGGGGCGTTCTTCCTCACCCAGGGCGGCGCCAAGCCGGGCGAGGGCCTCGAGTTCATCGCCGGCTACGGCATCAACCCGGAGAAGGGGCCGCTGCCGCGGAGCGGGTCGGCGGGCCGCGGACTGATCGCCCAGGCGGCCATCGAGAAGAAGCGCATCCTGATCACCGACGTCCCACCGAACTTCATCACCATCGACTCCGGGCTCGGGTCCGCGGTCCCGGCGAGCGTCGTCATCCTGCCGATCCAATACGAGGACCAGGTGCTCGGGGTGATCGAGCTGGCCTCCTTCAGCCGGTTCAGCGAGGTCCACCTGGCCTTCGTCGACCAGTTCGTCAACACCATCGGCGTATCGATCAACACCATCATCGCCAACGCCCGCACCGAGTCCCTGCTCTCGGAGTCCCAGCGGCTCACCACCGAGCTGCGCCAGCGCTCCAACGAGCTCCAGCGCTCCAACGCGGAGCTGGAGGAGAAGGCCGCGCTGCTGGCCACCGCCTCGCAGTACAAGTCCGAGTTCCTGGCCAACATGTCGCATGAGCTGCGCACCCCGCTCAACTCGCTGCTCATCCTGGCCAGGCTGCTCGCCGACAACCCCGACGGGCGGCTGTCCGAGCAGGAGGAGCAGTTCGCCACCACCATCCACCGCTCCGGCTCGGATCTGCTCCAGCTGATCAACGACATCCTCGACCTGTCGAAGATCGAGGCGGGCCGGATGGACGTACGCCCCAGGAAGCTGCCGGTGGTCAAGCTGCTCGACTACGTCAACGCGACCTTCCGGCCGCTGGCCGTCGACCGGGGCCTGTCCTTCGAGATCACCGTCGGCGAGGACGTTCCGCGCGAGATGTTCTCCGACGAGCAGCGGCTCCAGCAGATCCTGCGCAACCTGCTGTCCAACGCGCTCAAGTTCACCTCCTCGGGCGGGGTGAAGCTGCACGTCGAGCGGGCGCCCGGAGAGAAGTTCAGCGAGGAGACGCTGCGGAGCGCGGACGCCGTCGTGGCCTTCTCCGTCACCGACACCGGTATCGGCATCCCGCCCGAGAAGCTGTCCGTGATCTTCGAGGCGTTCCAGCAGTCCGACGGCACCACCAGCCGCAAGTACGGCGGCACCGGGCTCGGCCTGTCCATCAGCCGGGAGATCGCCGGAATGCTGGGCGGCCGGATCGTCGCCGAGAGCGAGGTGAACGTCGGCTCCCGCTTCACCCTCTACGTCCCCTCGCACTACGCCGGTATCGTCCCGGCGCCCGACCCGTCGGAACCCCGGGCCACCGGCTCCACCGTCCCGGCCGCGCCCCCCGCGCCGGACGAGCAGATGCCGGACGTCGCCGACCACGCGCCCAGCGGGGTGTTCGGTGACGAGACCAGCCTGACGGGCGTCTCACGCCGGTCGGGCGGCGACGGCCGCGACGAGTCCTGGCCGGAGACCACCCGGCTCAGCGAATGGCAGTCCGGCCGCCCCCACCGGGTGCTGAGCGGGCGGCGCATCCTCGTCGTCGACGACGACATCCGCAACGTCTTCGCGCTGACCCATGTGCTGGGCCGGGTCGGCATGACCGTGAAATACGCGGAGAACGGCCGTGAGGGCCTGGAGGTGTTGCACCGCAACCCCGACGTCTCCCTGGTCCTGATGGACGTGATGATGCCGGAGATGGACGGCTACGAGACGATCCGGGCCATCCGCGGCACCCCCCGCCTCGCCGATCTGCCGATCATCGCCCTCACCGCCAAGGCCATGCCGGGCGACCGGGAGAAGGCGATCGACAGCGGCGCCAACGACTACGTCCCCAAGCCCGTGGACGTCGACCGCTTGCTGTCGGCCGTCTGCGATCTGCTCGATCCGCTGGGCAGCCCGCCCGGCGGGACCGCCGCGGCCCGCGCGGGCGCCGCGGACACCGGACCGCCGGGGCGGGGGCGGACATGAGCGGCGGCGCACCCGAGAAGTCGGCGATTCTGATCGTCGACGACATGGAGGAGAACCTGATCGCGCTGGAAGCCGTCCTCGGCCCGCTCGATCTCCGGCTGGTCCGCGCCCACTCCGGGGAGGAGGCGCTGAAGGCCATGCTGCGGCAGGACTTCGCGGCCGTCCTGCTCGACATCCTGATGCCGGGCATGGACGGCTTCGAGACGGCCGCCACCATCAAGCGCCTCGACCAGACCAAAGACGTCCCGATCATCCTGCTGACCGGGGAGGACACCGACTCCGACTACGCCTACCGGGGCTATGCGATCGGCGCCGCCGACTTCGTGACCAAGCCCTTCGACCCCTGGCTGCTGCGCACCAAGGTCAATGTGTTCCTGGAGCTGCACCGCAAGAACCGCCGGCTCGCCGAACGGGTCGCCGAGCTCGAACGGACCGTCGACACCCTGCGCGCGGCGACCCCCGGCGAATGAGGGCCGGGTGACCCGGTCCGTACCGCCGGGCCCCCTTCCGTACGTATCGTCACTCAGGCCGTGCGGCTCAGAAGCCGTGCAGCGCGCCGCCGTCCACCGGCAGCATGACGCCGGTCAGATACGACGCGGCGGGCGAGAGCAGGAACGCCGTCGCCCGGCCGAACTCCTCCGGTGTGCCGTAGCGCCGCAGCGGGATCTGCTCGCTGTTGCGGGCCCGCGCCTCGTCCGCGTCGCCGAACAGCGAGTCCAGCTCGCGGACCCGGTCGGTGTCGATACGGGCCGGCAGCAGGCCGACGACCCGGATGCCCCGCGGGCCCACCTCCGAGGCGAGGGACTTCGCGAAGCCCGCAAGACCCGGCCGCAGCCCGTTGGACACCGTCAGACCGGGGATCGGCTCGTACACGGAGCCGGAGAGGACGAAGCCGATCACACCGCCGGAGGAGAGCTCCGCGGCGGCGGTGCGGGCCAGGCGGACCGCGCCCAGGAAGACGGAGTCGAAGGCCGCCCGCCACTGCTCGTCGGTGATGTTCGCCGTCAGGCCCGCCGGAGGGCCGCCGACGCTGATGAGTACGCCGTCGAAGCCGCCGAAGCGGTCACGGGCCGTGGCGATCAGGCGCTCGGCCACGGCCGGGTCGGCGTTGTCGGCCGCGACGCCGACGGCGTTCGGGCCCAGTTCGGCGGCGGCCTCCGCCGCCGTCTTTTCGTCGCGGCTGGTGATCACGACCTTCGCACCGTCGGCGACCAGCTCACGAGCGGCCGCGTGGCCCAGCCCGCGGCTGGCTCCGGTGAGGACGTACACCCGGTCTTTGAGTCCAAGATCCATGGGGTCAGTCTGCCGTGGGGCCCTCGGCGAGCGTAAGGGAGGTCGGCGCGGGACCGGCCGTGACCGGTCAGACCCCGGCGGGCTCGGGTTCGGGCGCGGGCTCGGCGTCCCGTGCGGCCGCCCGGTCGCGCAGCTCGCGCCGGACCAGGATCACCCAGCCGATGGGCACGCCCGCGGAGAACAGCCACCACTGGATCGCGTACGCCATATGCGGGCCGATGCCGCTGTGGTCCGGCTCCGGGACCACCTCGGGCTGGTCGCTGCCCTTGGGGGAGGACTTGGTCAGCTCGATGTAGCCGCCGAGGACCGGCTCGGACAGGGACTTCGCCAGCTGCCCGCTGTTGATCAGCATGACCTGGCGGGCGGGCAGCCCCTGCTTGTCCTTGATGCCGCTGTTCCCGGTCGTCTCGTCCCGCTTGAGGCGGCCGGTGACGGTGATCTCGCCGGAGGGGGCGGCGGGCACCTTGGGGAAGCGGGTGAGGTCGTTGCCCGCCGGGATCCAGCCGCGGTTGACCAGGACGGCCCGGCCGTCGTCCATGACGAGCGGGGTGAGCACGTAGTAGCCGATGGTCTGGTCGTCGGCGGCGGTCCGCTGGCGTACGACCACCTCGTGGCCGGTGTCGTACCGGCCCTTGGCGGTCACGGTGCGCCACATCTCGTCGTAGGCGACGGTGCGTCCGGGCCCGGTGAGCCGGTCCACGGGGACGGCCCGAGCGTCCAGGTTGTCGGCGATCAGCTGGTTCTGCGCGACCCGGTGCTCATGCCGGTGGAGCTGCCAGTAGCCCAGTCGGATCATGACCGGGATCAGGGCGAGCCCCACGAGCGTGAGGATCACCCACTGCCGGGACAACAGGAAGCGGTACACGACCTTGACAGTACTCGCCGGTCATTCTCGCCACGGACCGCCCCCCGGCCGTCGGAGACGGTGAGGGGACGACAGAGGGACGATCCGGGGCGTTTTCGGTCAGATGTGGTTCAGATGTCGTCCAGACGTGGTTCAGACGCGGTCGATGATCCCCACCTTCCCTTCCGCCCGGGAGCAGTGGGCTCCGCAGTAGAAGTGGCCGTCCACCTCCACGCCCTGGCCGATGATCTGGCACCGGCAGTGCTCGCAGATGGGCGCCATGCGGTGGATGGCGCAGGAGAAGCAGTCGAAGACGTGCACCGCGCCCTGCGCGTGCACCTCGAACGTCAGGTGGTAGTCGTTTCCGCAGACCTCGCAACGTGCCATGGGGCACAGGGTGCGGGGTGCGGGTCGGGGTGGGGGAGCGGCGGCCGGGCGTGTTGGGCCGACTTCACCTGTTTGCTGGCTTCACTTGTTTGTCGGCTTCACTTGTCGGGTGCCGGGGCGACGTCCCGCAGCAGCTGGGTGAAGGCCGCCTCGTCGATGACCGGGGTGTCGAAGGAGGCCGCCTTGGTGATCTTGGAGGTCGCGGCCTCCGGGTCGTTGGTGACCAGCAGGCTGGTGAGCCGGGAGACGCTGGTGGCCACGTGCAGCCCGGCCTCGATCGCCTGGTCCTCCAGCAGCTCGCGGTCGATCGAGGTGTCGCCGGAGAAGGCCACCCGCATGCCCTGGACCAGCCGGCCGCCCGGCTCGTAGCGCCCCGGGTTGGGGTAGGGGCAGGACGGGCGCTTGCGGCTGGGGCGCCAGCTGGTCGCGCGGTAGGACCGCTGGTAGCCGATCGGCCGGGGGGCGTCGGACCATTCGGTCAGCGGCTGGCAGGCGAGCAGGGGCAGCCGCAGCCCGCCCGCGGCGGCCGCGTGCAGACTCGGCCGGAAGGTCTCGGCGAGCACCCGTGCGTCGTCCAGGGCGTGGTGGGCGCGCTCCTGGACCACCCCGTAGTGCGCGGCCAGGGACTCCAGCTTGTGATTGGGCAGCGGCAGGCCCAGCTCTTTGGAGAGCGCGATCGTGCACAGCCGCTGCCGCACCGGCGCGGCGCTCCCCGCGCGCGCGTACTCCCGGGCGAGCATCGACCAGTCGAAGACCGCGTTGTGCGCGACCAGCACCCGGCCGTCCAGGCGCTGGGCCAACTCGTCGGCGACCTCCGCGAAGAGCGGCGCATCGGCCAGGGTGTCGCTGGTCAGGCCGTGGATCCACACCGGGCCCGGATCGCGCTGCGGATTGACCAGGGTGTACCAGTGGTCCTGCACGGCGCCGCGCGCGTCCAGTTGGTAGACCGCGGCGGACACGATCCGGTCGTCGCGGGCGAGCCCGGTCGTCTCCACGTCGACGACCGCGTATCCGTCGGGATAGGCGGCCGGCCACGGCGAGGGCGGCGATACGAGCCGCGGTGCGGCGGCCATGCGGTCTTCGAGCATGGTCCATGAGGATACGGGCCGCAGCCGACAGTCCGCTCCAGCAGGGCCCAACGCACGGCCCTCACGGCCGCCCTGACGCCCTGTGGCAACCTGTCCCAGGGCTCAGGCCGTCACCGGCAGCCGCCGCAGCCTGACCACGCGCTCCGGGTCCGAGTGCCGGTCGTGGCTCAGCTCCCAGCCCAGCCCGCGCGCCGCTTGGACGACATAGCCCGCGCCGACGCCTCGGAAGTCGCGCAGCCATACCTCGTACGGGCCGGGCGGCGGGGCCTTCCTGGCCGTCTGGGCCGCCTCTTCCTTACGGGTCCACGCGGTGAGCTTCTTGTCCACGCGCGCCCGGTAGAAGCCGGCGTCGCCCTCGTGCCGCAGCTCGGGGAGCGTCACACACCAGCGCGGCCAGATCTCCACACGGTCCCCGAACGAGTCGAGCAGCTTGGTGAAGCCCTTCTCGAAGCCGGGGATCAGCGACAGCACCTCCCCGACGAACGCGAACGCGAGGAAGACCAGGAAGACGGCCAGCAGCAGCACCCACCACACCGGCAGAACCACCACGGTGAGCAGGAACAGCGGGACCAGCAGGGCCCTGGAACGGTTGGGCAGCGGCCCCCAGGCGTCGTCGCGGTCCACGGGACGGTCCTCTCGCGGCATCGGAGCATACGTACGGGCCGCCGGGCGGAGCCCGCCCGGCGGCCCGTGCATTGTGTCAGTGCCTTACTTGGTGACCGCGTCCAGGGCGTCCGCGATCCCCGCCCCGTAGAAGCCGTTGTACGCGGGGCCGCCCTCGCACACCGCGTCGGCCTTGCCGTCCCCGTCGATGTCGTACGGGTCGGGGCAGGCGGTGTCGTCGGCCTGGGCCTTGAGCAGCGCCTTGACCTGCCCGGCGGAGGCGTGCGGGTGGGTGCTCTTGATGAGCGCCGCGACGCCGGCCACATGCGGGGAGGCCATGGAGGTGCCCGCCATGTAGCCGTACTTGCCGCCGGGGAGGGTGTTGTAGATGAGCCCGCTCTCCGCCGGGGGCGCCGGCTTCTGGTACACGGTGCTGTCGCCGCCGGGGGCCGCGATGTCGATCACGCCGAGGCCGTAGTTGGAGAACGAGGACTTGAGCCCCTTGGCCCCGGTCGAGGCCACGGTGACCACGCCCGGCAGCTGGGTCGGGATGTCCAGGCAGGTGCGCGGGTCGATCTCCCGGTCGCCGGGGGTGGTGTCGTTGGGGCTCGAGGGGTCGGTGATGGAGTCGGCGGCCAGGTCGTAGCTCTCGTTGCCCGCCGCGGCCACATTGACCACACCCTTGCGCTCCGCGTACCGCGAGGCCCGGGTGACGGCCTCGACCAGGGCCTTCTGGTCCGGGTCGGTGGTGCAGTTGAAGTACCAGGGGTCGGTGTAATAACTGTTGTTGGTGACGTCCACGCCGTGCTCGGCGGCCCAGACGAAGCCGCACACCACGGCCTCGGTATAGAAGAAGCCGTCGGTCGTGGACACCTTGATGCCGGAGACCTTGACCCCGGGGGCCACCCCGGTGACGCCGATGCCGTTCTTCGCGGCGGCGATCTCCCCGGCGACATGGGTGCCGTGCGGGCTCTCGGAGGCCGAGGGCCGCCAGGCGCCGTCGGCGGTGTTCGGCTTGCCGGTGACGCAGTTGACCGACGCCTTGCGGTCGAAGTTCGGGGCGAGGTCCGGGTGGGTGTCGTCCACGCCGGTGTCGATCACGCCCACGGTGACGTCCCGGCTGCCCAGGCTCTTCTCATGGGCCTTGTCCGCCTTGATCGCGGGCAGGTCCCACTGCAGCGGCTCCAGTGGGTCCTGCCCGGCGGCGGCCCGCGCGGCGACGGCCTTCTGCTGCGCCTCGGACAGCACCTGCGGCGCGCCGGTGTCGGTCGTGGACTGGGCGGGCAGCGGGGCGGTGCGGGTGGCGCCCGCGGAGGCGACGCCGCGCACCTGACGGATCGTCTTGGCGAAGTCGGGGTCGGCGGAGTGGACGACGATGACGCCGATCCGGTCGTACGCCATCACGACGCTGCCCCCGGCCTTGGCGATGGCCTTCTTCACCCGGGCCGCGTTCCCATGGCCGGGGCGGGTGTTGACGACGTAGCTCAGCGACGGGCCGTCGGCGGCGGCCCCGGAGGCCAGGGCCGAGCCGCCGACGGAGCTGTCGGAGCTGTCGGAGCCGCTGGAGCTGCCGACGGCGGTCGCGGCGGTCGTGGGCAGGAAGGCCAGGGCGGCGGTGAGCGCCAGGGCGGCGGGTATCGCGGCGGTACGCGGCGTCATGGGTACTCCGGTTCTGGTGGTTGGGCGGGCTTGGGCGTGCGGCGTCACGGGGCGAACTTTTGCGTAGTGATCGCTCACTTGGTGACCGCGTCCAAGGCGTCGACGATGCCGTAGCCGTAGAAGCTGTTGATGTGCTTGGTGCCGGTGCAGACGGCGTCCGTGTCGCCGTCACCGTCCGGGTCGTACGGCCCGGCGGGGCAGCCCGGGTTGTCCGCCTGGGCCTTCAGCAGCCACTGGATCTCCTGCGGGCTCGCCTTGGGGCGCGTGCTCTTGATCAGCGCCGCGACGCCCGCCACATGCGGGGAGGCCATCGAGGTGCCCTGCAGATAGCCGTAGTCGCCGCCGGGCATGGTGGACAGGATCCGGCCGTCCTTGGCGGGCAGCTCGGGCACCTGGTACTTGTCGCCGCCCGGGCCCGCCACATCGACCTGGCCCAGGCCGTAGCTGGAGTAGTACGACTTCAGGGAGGTGACGCCGGTCGCGGAGACCGTGACGACGCCCGGCAACTGGGTGGGCACGTCCGGGCAGACCGACGGGTCGACCGTGCGCTCCACGGGGGTGGTGTCGTTGGGGCTGGTGGCGTCGGTGAGCGAGCCGGCCGCGAGGTCGTCGTTGGAGTTGCCCGCCGAGGCGACGTTGACCACGCCCTTGCGCTGCGCGTACGCCGTGGCCCGGCCGACCGCGTCGGTGATCGCCTTCTGGTCCGGGTCGGCGGCGCAGTTGTACTTCCACGGGTCGACGAAGTAGCTGTTGTTCGTCACCTCGACGCCGTGGTCGGCCGCGAAGACGAAGGCGCACACCACGCTCTCCGCGTAGAACAGGCTCGTCGTCGGCTCGCTGACCTTGATGGCGGAGACCTTCACCCCGGGCGCGACGCCGGCCACCCCCACGCCGTTGCGCGCGGCGGCGATCTCCCCGGCCACATGCGTGCCGTGGTAGTCCTCGGCCGGGTTCCACGGGCGCCAGGCGCCCGGGCTGGTGTCGGCGACGCCGCCGACGCAACTGGCCGACTGGGACCGGGAGAAGTTGGGGGCCAGATCGGGGTGGGTGTCGTCCACGCCGGTGTCGATGACGCCGACGGTGACCTTACGGCTGCCCGGGTTGACCTTGGCGGCCTGATCGGCCTTGATGGCGGGGATGTCCCACTGCAGGGACTCCAGCGGCTCCTGCCCGGCGGCCAGCGCCTTCGCCGCGGTCGTCGCCGAGGTCCGGGGCGCCGGCACCTTCTCGGGCCTGCCGACCTCGGTGGTGGCGGCCGGGGTCAGCGGCGCGGTGCGGGTCGCGCCCGCCGACTGGACGCCGCGCACCTGACGGATCGTCTTGGCGAAAGCGGGGTCCTTCGAATGGGCGATGATGACTCCTATTCGTTCATAGGCGGTCACCACCGTGCCGTGTGAGGCCGTGATCGCCTTCTTCACCTCGCCGACGGTGCCGTGGTCGGCGGCGGTGTTGACCACGTACGACAGCGACGGGCCGTCAGCCGCGGCCGTAGAGGTGAGGGCCGAAGAGGTCGGCGCGCCCCGGGGGATGGCCGAGGCCGCCTGGGGGAGCAGGACGAGGGACGCGGTGAGCGCCAACCCGGCCGGCACCGCCGCCAGGGCGCGCCGTCGTCTGATGCCCGGTTGTGCTGCCGGTCTGTGATGAGCCATGGGGTCTCCACATCATCCGTACAGACCGCCCTGCGCGAGTCGCGCCTGGGCGGGTACATGACGAGCGAAACTATCGTCGATCAAGGGCCCCCATCAAGGCATTCCGGAGGAAAACGCGCCACAGTACCCGGAGTCAATCACTCCGTCGACTTATTCCCTCCTTTCAACTACCAGCCTCTGTTGGACGGCCCGGCGTCGCCCTACCATGCGTGATCTGGATCACTGGAAATGCCGTATCACGTCCCGTCAGAAGCCATCCACCAGGAGAGACCGTGGACACCGCGCCGGCCAGCGATCGCCCTGGCGATCAGCGACAGCAAGAACATCCCCCGTACGCCGAGGTGCAAGCGAGTGCGGAGTTCGGCGAACTGCGCCGCGCCCACCGCTCGTTCGCCTTCCCGCTCACCATCGCGTTCGTCAGCTGGTACCTGCTGTACGTCCTGCTGTCCAACTACGCGGGCGGCTTCATGGACACCAAGGTGGCCGGCAACATCAACGTCGCCCTGGTGTTCGGCCTCGGCCAGTTCCTGACCACCTTCCTCATCGCCTGGTGGTACTCCCGCCATGCCGCCGCCAAACTCGACCCGCGCTCGGCGGCGATCAAGTCCAGCATGGGGAGTGACGCATGAGCCTCCATCAGCTCGCGGTCGAGAGCGCGTCGGACCACCGGCCGCTGATCATCACCCTCTTCTCGGTCTTCGTCGCCGCGACCCTCGGCATCACCGTATGGGCCGGCCGCCAGACCAAGGACGCCACCGACTTCTACGCCGGCGGCCGCTCCTTCAGTGGCTTCCAGAACGGCCTGGCCATCTCCGGCGACTACATGTCGGCCGCGTCCTTCCTCGGCATCGCCGGCGCCATCGCGCTCGCCGGCTACGACGGATTCCTGTACTCGATCGGCTTCCTCGTCGCCTGGCTGGTCGCCCTGCTGCTGGTCGCCGAGCCGCTGCGCAACACCGGCCGGTACACGATGGGCGATGTGCTCGCCTACCGGATGCGCCAGCGCCCGGTCCGCACCGCCGCGGGCGTCTCCACCATCGTCGTGTCGATCTTCTACCTGCTGGCCCAGATGGCGGGCGCGGGTGTGCTGGTCTCCCTGCTGCTGGGCATCACCAACGAGGCCGGCAAGATCCTCATCGTCGTCCTGGTCGGCGTGGTGATGATCCTCTACGTGTCCATCGGCGGCATGAAGGGCACCACCTGGGTGCAGATGGTCAAGGCCGTGATGCTGATCGCGGGCGCCCTGCTGATGACCTTCCTGGTGCTGCTCAAGTTCGACTTCAACGTGTCCGAGCTGCTGGGCGAGGCGGCGAAGAACAGCGGCCTCGGCCACGCCTTCCTGGAGCCGGGCGTCAAGTACGGGGCCACCAGCACCACCAAGCTCGACTTCATCTCGCTCGGCATCGCCCTGGTGCTCGGCACCGCGGGCCTGCCGCACATCCTCATCCGCTTCTACACCGTCCCCACGGCCAAGGCCGCCCGTAAGTCGGTGAACTGGGCGATCGGCATCATCGGCGTGTTCTACCTGATGACCATCGCGCTGGGCTTCGGCGCCGCCGCGCTGCTGGACAAGAAGACCATCACCGATTCGAACCCGGCCGGGAACACCGCCGCACCCCTGCTCGCCGACGAACTCGGCGGCCCCGTGCTGCTCGCCGTGATCTCCGCGGTCGCGTTCGCGACGATCCTCGCCGTCGTCGCCGGGCTCACCCTCGCCTCCTCGTCCTCCTTCGCCCATGACCTGTACGCCAACGTCATCCGCAAGGGCGAGGCGACACAGGAGGAGGAGGTCAGGGCCGCGCGCTGGGCGACCGTCGGCATCGGTATCGTCGCGATCGTGCTCGGGGTCTTCGCCCGGGACCTCAACGTCGCCGGACTCGTCGCGCTGGCCTTCGCGGTCGCCGCGTCCGCCAACCTCCCGACGATCCTCTACAGCCTGTTCTGGAAGCGGTTCACCACCCAGGGCGCGCTGTGGTCCATCTACGGCGGGCTCATCTCCTCGGTCTTCCTGGTGCTCTTCTCGCCGGTCGTCTCCGGCAATCCGAAGAGCTCGATGTTCAAGGACGTCGACTTCCACTGGTTCCCGCTGGAGAACCCCGGCCTGATCTCCATCCCGCTGGGCTTCCTGCTCGGCTGGGTGGGCTCCCTGCTGTCCAAGGAAGAGCCGGACAAGGCCAAGTACGCCGAGCTGGAGGTGCGCTCGCTCACCGGCTACGGCGCGCACTGACGCCTCACCTGGTGGCGGCCCCGCCACGGACCTGCCCGACGGCGCGGTGAGATTCGCGAAATCTCGAATGTCACAGGCGTCGCGTACGCTGCGGGAGAATTGACCGTAGCGTCAAGCCATCGAGCACCGGGCACGAGTCCGTGGAGGGGCCGCCATGCTGATCGACACTTACGGTCGTACCGCTACGGACCTGCGCGTCTCCCTCACCGACCGCTGCAATCTGCGCTGCACCTATTGCATGCCGGAAGAGGGCCTTCAGTGGCTCGCCAAGCCCGATCTGCTCACCGACGACGAGATCGTCCGGCTGATCCGGATAGCCGTCACCGACCTCGGGGTCACCGAAGTCCGCTTCACCGGCGGTGAGCCGCTGCTGCGCCCCGGGCTCGTCGGCATCGTCGAGCGCAGCGCCGCCCTCGACCCGCGCCCCCAGATATCGCTCACCACCAACGGCATCGGCCTGGAGCGCACCGCCGCCGCCCTGCGCGCCGCGGGCCTGGACCGGGTCAATGTCTCACTGGACACCCTGCGTCCCGAGGTCTTCCAGGCCATGACCCGGCGCAAGCGCCACGCCGATGTGCTGCGCGGCCTGGAAGCCGCCGGCGCCGCCGGGCTCACCCCGGTGAAGGTCAACGCCGTGCTGATGCCCGGGCTCAACGACGACGAGGCCCCCGACCTGCTCGCCTGGGCCATCGCCCACCAGTACGAGCTGCGCTTCATCGAGCAGATGCCGCTGGACGCCCAGCACGGCTGGAAGCGCGACGGCATGATCACCGCCGGGGACATCCTGGCGTCGCTGCGAACCCGCTTCGAGCTGACCCCGGAAGGCGACGAGGCCCGCGGCTCCGCCCCCGCCGAGCGCTGGCTCGTCGACGGCGGCCCGGCCCGCGTCGGGGTCATCGCCTCCGTCACCCGCCCCTTCTGCCGCGCCTGCGACCGCACCCGGCTCACCGCCGACGGCCAGGTGCGCACCTGCCTGTTCGCCCGCGAGGAGTCCGATCTGCGCGGGGCGCTGCGCTCCGGTGCGCCGGATGCGGAGATCGCCCGGCTGTGGCGGCTGGCGATGTGGGGCAAGAAGGCCGGTTCCGGGCTGGACGACCCGTCGTTCCTGCAGCCAGACCGCCCGATGTCGGCGATCGGCGGCTGACGGCGTCGGTGATCCGGTGGCCGACAACGTCACCGATCGGCGGCTGAGTGCGTCAGTGATCGGCGGCTGACGACCACTCCTCCAGGGTCACCACGTCCTTCAGAAAGCCGCGCACCCCGAGGAAGTCGGACAGATACCCGCGGTGCTCCTCGCACGCCAGCCAGGTCTTGCGCCGCTCGGGTGTGTGGATCTTCGGGTTGTTCCAGGCCAGCACCCATACGGCGGGGGCGCGGCAGCCCTTCGCGGAGCAGATGACGGCGTCGGTCTCGGGAGTGTTCACACCGCAGACTCTACGGAAACCGTGCTGGACATGGCGACGCCGGGCAGCCACGGGGGGAGCCGCCCGGCGTCGGTCCATCGCTCCGACGGGGGATGCGGAGCGCGTACGAAGTATGTCACGAGCGGTGGGGCACAGTGCACCGGAACCGCGCAATTGATCTGAGCTTTTCCTGAGCTTACGGGATCCGCCCAGGTCAGCCGCGTTCCGCGCGTCCATTTTCGGTAGCCGCCCCGGCGTCTTCCACGTCCGATTCCGCCCCGGTCGACCCGGAACCCCCGTTCTGCTGACCGGAGATGAGCATGGGACGTGGCGGGGCGGGGACGAAGGTGGAAGGAAGCGAGGGGGCGTTCTCCCGGCCGGCGTTCGCTATCACCACGGCGATGTACGGCAGCACCGCACCCAGCACCAGGGCCACGATGGCCACATGCCGCTCCACGTTCCACAGCACCGCGGCCAGGATGACGGACACGGTCCGGATCGACATCGAGATGATGTAGCGGCGCTGCCGGCCGCGCACATCGTCAGCCAGCCCCTGCCGAGCCCCGGTGATCCGGAAGACCTCGGCTTCGCTGTGCTTCCGCATCACGTTCCACCACCCGATCGCCAAGCCGGAACTCCCCGCTTCCGGACGTACCCCACGTTACGCCCGAACCCCAGGGGGTACACGGGTGGGGGTCCTCGCGGGTGGCGGCTTCGCTACGACGTAACGCGTACGGCCGACTACAGCGTGCGTCGCACCACCATCCCCCACAATCTGGCCGGAGGAGGCGTTCATGAACTGGCTGTGGGCCATCGTCGTAGGCCTGGTGCTCGGTGTCATCGCCAGGGCCATCCTGCCCGGCAGGCAACGCATTCCGCTCTGGCTGACGACGATCTACGGCATCCTCGGCGCCATCGTGGGCAACGCGGTGGCCGGCTGGGTGGGAATCCGGCATACGTCGGGTGTCGACTGGGGACGGCATCTGCTCCAGCTCGCCGGAGCGGTGCTGATCGTTGCGGTGGGCACGCGCCTGTACGCGGCGCTGCGCGGCGGCAGACGCCGAAGGGAACGGGCCTGAGCCCGCTGGCGCGGAGCCGGCCTGCCGAGACGGCACCGAGCCGGACGGCGGCGCGGGCCGTACGGACGGCGGGGGCCGGCGCGCTTGGTGGACGCGCACCGACCCCCGCTCACAGCTACCGCTGACCGACCGCTACCGGCCGCTCACAGCCACTGCCGATCCGCCGCTACCGGCCGCTCACAGCCCCAGCAGCCGGGCGATCTTCCGCCCCGCCTTGAGGTAGACGCTTCCCGAGTCGGCGGTGAGCCCGGCGCCCGCCAGGACCTCCGCCGCCACCTCGGCCAGCGGCCGCACCGCCTGCGCCTCGGTGAGCACCGTGGACTCCTGCCCGCCCTCGGTCTCGACGACCAGGCGCAGCCCGTTCTGCTTGGCGACCCGGCGGGCCGCCGACGCGCTCGGCTGGAACTGGAGCACCTTGCTCAGTACGGTCGCGATCGACTCGGCGCCGTGCTCCGCCGCGTCGACCTCCGGCAGGGCCTCGACGTCCGTGAAGGACTTCTTCGAGAACTGCGCCACGAACCCGGCGCGCGCCGACTTGGCCGCCGCCAAGCCGTACAGCGCCGTCACCATCTCGCCCGCCAGCACCTTCTTCAGGTCCATCGGGTGCAGCGACCGGTCCTCCAGCCGCCCCTTGACGAGGTCGATCTCGGCGTCGGTCCACTCGGTCCAGGCCCGCAGGTACGGCGCCATCAGCCGGTCCGGAATCGACATGATCTTGCCGAAGACGTCCTCGGCGGTCGCGGAAAGCGCGATGTAGTTGCCCTTGGACTTGGACATCTTGGCGCCGGTGCCGTCCGTACCCTCGATCAGCGGCATGGTGACGACCAGCTGCGGCTGCTGCCCGCGCAGCTCCATCAGCTTGCGGCCCATCTGCAGATTGAGCAGCTGGTCCGCGCCGCCCAGTTCGATATCGCACTCCAGCGCGACCGAGTCGAGCCCCTGGGCGATCGGGTAGAGCAGTTCCGACATGGTCAGCCCGGAGCCCTCGGCCAGCCGGTTGCGGAAGTCGTCGCGCTGGAGCAGCTGGGAGGCCGGCACCTGGGCGAGCAGTCCCAGCAGCTCCGGGAAGGTGTACGGCGCCAGCCACTCGCTGTTCTGCCGGAAGCTGACCTTCTCGAAGTCGAAGAAGGGCCGGACCTGATCCCGGTAGCCCGCCAGATTACGGGCGATGTCGTCGTCGGTGAGCGGCGGCCGCTCGGCCGTACGCCCGGTGGGGTCGCCGATCTTGGCGGTGAAGTCACCGATGAGCAGGGTGACGTCGTGCCCCATCCGCTGGAAGCGGCTGAGGATGATCACCGGCACGGCGTGGCCGAGGTGCACATCGGCGGCCGTCGGGTCGATGCCCAGCTTGAGGCTCAGCCCGCGGCCCGCCGTCCGACGCTCCTCGATCCGCTCGGCCAACTGGTCCACGCCCGGCAGGACCTCGACCGCTCGCGCCGCGATCAGCTCGGCCTGCTCCTTCGCCGACAGGTCCGTCAGGTCCAGATAGCGCCGGGATCCCGTCTCCTCGAGCAGCTTCTCCACGGTCTGGTCGGAGGAGAGGTCTGCGGTGAGCAGTGCGCTGGCGCGGGCGACGGATTCGCCGAGGCGTGTCATGGCGTTCCTGGTAGTAGTCGGGAATCGATGGATGGATGGGCGTGGACCAGTCTATTGGTCCGATTCACACGACCGGATCAACCGGCCGCTTCACTCGGCTTCACCCGGCATCACTCGGCTTCACCCGGACGGGTCATACGCCCTTGCTGACGGAGCTCATATTGAAGTCCGGGACCCGCAGCGCGGGCATCGCGGCACGGGTGAACCAGTCGCCCCACTCGCGCGGCAGCGTCCGCTCGGTGCGGCCCGCCTCGGTCGCCCGGGACAGCAGGCTCACCGGTGAGTCGTTGAACCTGAAGTTGTTCACCTCGCCGACGACCTCCCCGCCTTCCACGAGATAGACCCCGTCCCGGGTCAGCCCGGTCAGCAGCAGCGTGGCAGGGTCGACCTCGCGGATGTACCACAGGCAGGTCAGCAGCAGGCAGCGCCCGCCGTGGTCCGTGGCCTCCACCATCTCCTCGAGTGAGCGCGGCCCGCCCCCGTCCAGGATCAGATTGTCGATCCCGGGGGCCACCGGCAGATCCGTCAGACCGGCCGTATGGCGCGTGGTGATCAGCTGGTTCAGCACACCGTCCCGGATCCAGTCGGTGGCGGTCAGCGGCAGCCCGTTGTCGAACACCGACGCGTCGTCCCCGGACGAGTGCGCGATCACGAACGGTGCCGCCTCCAGACCGGGCGCCGCCGGGTCGCTGCGCAGCGTCAGCGGCAGGTCGCTCAGCTTCTCGCCGATCCGCGTGCCGCCGCCCGGCTTGGAGAAGACCGTACGGCCCTCCGCCGCGTCCCGCGCCGACGAGGACCAGAGCTGGTAGATCAGCAGGTCCGCGACCGCCGTCGGGGGCAGCAGCGTCTCGTACCGCCCGGCCGGAAGGTCGATCTTCCGCTGCGCCCACACCAGCCGCCGGGCCAGCTCGGCGTCGATCGTGGCCGGATCCACGTCCTTGAAGTCGCGCGTCGCCTGCCCGGCCCAGGCCGAGCGGGTGCGGTCCGGGGATTTGGCGTTGAGCTCCAGCGTCCCGCTCGGCTGGTCGTGGCGCAGCCGCAGCCCGGTGGAGGTGCCCAGGTAGCTGGTGACGACCTCGTGGTTGGCGAACCCGTACAACTCCCGGCCGCCCGCCCGCGCCTGCGCGAACGACTCGCCGAGGGCGGGCGCGAAGGCCGCGAACACCTCGGAGGAGGTCTCGTCCGGAGCGTCGGTGAACCCCGCCGATACGGCCCCCTCGCCGGCCGCCTCCACCAGTGGCTGGGCGTCCTCCGCCGGCCCCGCCTCCCGGGCCGCCGCCTCGGCGGCCCGTACCAGCGGCTCCAGGTCCTCGGCGGTGACGGCCGACCGTGACACCACACCGGAGGCGGCGCCCTGGCCGCCGTCGACCGTGGCCACGACCGTGAGCGTGCGGCCCCGGGTCACGCCGTTGGTCGTCAGGGCGTTGCCCGCCCAGCGCAGATTGGCGGTGGAGCTCTCATTGGCGATCACCACACAGCCGTCCGCCCGGGACAGCTCCAGCGCCCGCTCGACGACCTCGTGAGGCTTGTTGACGCCGCTCATGCACCCGCCTCCTGCGTGGTGTTCAAAATGTTGACGTTCCGGAACAGGGCGGACGGGCAGCCGTGCGAAACGGCCGCGACCTGGCCCGGCTGGGCCTTGCCGCAGTTGAAGGCGCCCCCCAGGACATACGTCTGCGGCCCGCCGGCCGCGGCCATCGAGCCCCAGAAGTCGGTGGTCGTGGCCTGGTACGCGAAGTCCCGCACCTGCCCCGCCAGCCGCCCGTTCTCGATCCGGAACGCCCGCTGCGCGGTGAACTGGAAGTTGTAGCGCTGCATGTCGATCGACCACGACCGGTCACCCATGAGATACAGCCCCCGCTCCACCCCGCCGATCAGCTCCTCCGTCGAGGGCCCGTCCGGCGCGGGCTTGAGCGATACGTTCGCCATCCGCTGGACCGGCACATGACCGGGGGAGTCCGCGAAAGCGCACCCGTTCGACCGCTCGAAACCGGTCAGCCTGGCGATCCTGCGGTCCAGCTGATACCCGACCAGCGTGCCGTCGCGGACCAGATCCCACGACTGCGCGGCCACACCCTCGTCGTCGTACCCGATGGTGGCAAGCCCGTGCTCGGCCGTCCGGTCGCCCGTGACATTCATGATCTCGGAGCCGTACTTGAGCTTGCCCAGCTGATCGAAGGTGGCGAACGAGGTGCCCGCGTACGCCGCCTCGTAGCCCAGCGCCCGGTCCAACTCCGTCGCGTGCCCGATCGACTCATGAATCGTCAGCCACAGATTCGACGGGTCGACCACCAGGTCGTACGCCCCCGCCTCGACCGACGGCGCCCGCATCTTCTCCGCCAGCAACTCCGGGATCTCCGCCAACTCCGCGTCCCAGTCCCAGCCGCCCGCCCCGGTCAGATACTCCCAACCCCGCCCGACCGGCGGGGCGAGCGTCCGCATCGAGTCGAACTCCCCGCTCTCCGGGTCCACCGCCACCGCCGTGAGCTGCGGATGCACCCGGACGCGCTGCTGGGTGGTCGTGGTGCCCGCGGTGTCCGCGTAGAACTTGTTCTCCTGCACGGTCAGCAACGACGCATCCGCATGCGCGACCCCGTCGGCCCTCAGCAGCCGCTCGCTCCAGTCCGTGAGCAGCCCGGTCTTGTCCGCGTCCGGCACATCGAAGGGGTTGATCTCGTACGCCGAGACCCACGTCCGATCCGCGTGCACCGGCTCATCCGCCAGCTCCACCCGCTCCTCGGACCCCGCGGCCTGGATCACCTTCCCCGACAACTTCGCCATGGCCACCGCCTGCGCGGCCACCCGCGCCGCGGCGTCCATGGTCAGGTCCACCCCTGAAGCGAACCCCCAGGTCCCGCCGTGCACCACCCGCACCGCGTACCCCAGATCGGTGGTGTCCGACGACCCCGCGGGTTTCCCGTCCCGCAACCGCCAAGCGGCGCTCCTCACCCGCTCGAAGCGGAAGTCGGCATGATCGGCCCCCAGCGCGCGGGCGCGCGCGAGGGCGGCGTCCGCGAGTGCGCGCAGCGGCAGCGCGAGGAAGGACGGATCGATCTCATGCGGCACGGGCGACTCCCCTTCGGTCGGTGTGTGTCCTGGTGGGTCCGGTGCGTCCGGTCGATGTGTGTCCGTCGGCAGTGAACCATGCCGGTAGGGCGTGGGTGGGGTTAATTCCCATCGAGCCCCTGCAGCGGCGGCGCCCGCGCCCGCGGGTGCGTCCGTCCGGACGTCCGGGCGGGTGGCAGGCTTGGCTAAGCGCCCTTCCGCATGGCCGTGGACAATTCCCTCAGTAGACTGATGAACTCTGCTTCCGGGATGCGTGTGTCCTCGAACTGATCGTAGAGATCGCAAATCTCAACAGTTCCTTTCGGGACTCTGCGCGCAACGGCTCCCGGCGTCGAGAGAGAATGGTCGAAACCATTTTCGCACTCGAAATTTCCACTGCCTCACATCGGATATCTCGAAAGGCGGGCCCGGGCATGGTGCTTGGAGAGCTGGTCCGGCTGCGGCCGATGGAGCCGGAGGACGCCGAGGCGCTGTGGCGGTGGAACCACGACCCGGAGGTCATGCGCTGGATGTTCGATGGATACGCCCAGCCGCTGTCCCACGTGAGGAAGCGGCTGGAGGAGCGGCCGCGCAATGCCTACGGCAATGTGCTCTACGGAGTCGAAGTCCTCGCTGACGCAAAGCTCATCGGCCTCGTCCGACTGCGCGATACCGAGCCGGAGACGGGCATCGCCGAACTCGACATATACATCGGCGAGAAGGAGTACTGGGGACGCGGCTACGCCACCGACGCGATGCGGACGATGTGCCGCTACGGCTTCGACAAGATGCGGCTGCACAAGATCACGCTGACCGTCGTCACCGAGAATCACGCCGCGCACCACATCTACCAGAAGATCGGCTTCGTCGACGAAGGCAGGCTGCGTCAGGTCTTCCGGCGCGATGGCCAGTGGTACGACATGTTCACGATGGGCCTGCTGGAAGGCGAACTGTGCTGATGCGCCGCCGGTTGCGGTCGGCGTATCGAGCGCGAACGCGGGTACGGTCAGCGATTCCGGTGACACGATGAGTGAAGGCGAGAAGGGTGCGAACACCGCTCGCCGAGGAGATCTGCCGAGGACGCCCGCCCGGACCCGCCGGTTCATGAGGCTTCTGGGGGCTTCTGTAGGAAGTCGACAGTGACCGAGTGGCGCCCCTGTGCGTGCTCGATTCCCCGCACCGGGCCTTTGCCCGATAGTTTGCGTACACAAGGGTCGCCACACATAGTGACGCCCGGTACGACATCCAACAGAGAGGGTGGTCCCTTGAGCCGCTCGGTTCTCGTCACCGGAGGAAACCGCGGTATCGGCCTCGCCGTGGCCCGCGCCTTCGCCGACGCAGGCGACAAGGTCGCCATCACGTACCGGTCCGGGGAGCCGCCGGCCGGCTTTCTCGCGGTCAAGTGCGACATCACCGAGCCCGAGCAGGTCGAGCAGGCGTACAAGGAGATCGAGGAGAAGCACGGCCCGGTCGAGGTGCTGGTGGCGAATGCCGGCATTACCCGCGACCAGTTGCTGATGCGGATGACGGAGGAGGACTTCTCCACCGTCCTCGACACGAACCTCACCGGTGCGTTCCGTGTCGTCAAGCGCGCCAACCGCGGAATGCTGCGCGCCCGCAAGGGCCGTATCGTCCTGATCTCGTCCGTGGTCGGCCTGATGGGCTCCGCGGGCCAGGTGAACTACGCCGCTTCCAAGGCCGGTCTGGTGGGCTTCGCCCGCTCCCTCGCCCGTGAGCTCGGCTCGCGCAACATCACGGTCAACGTGGTGGCACCCGGCTTCGTCGACACCGACATGACCCGCGCGCTCGACGAGAAGCAGCGGGAGGCATACGTCAAGCAGGTGCCGCTCGCGCGCTACGCGCAGCCCGAGGAGATCGCCGCCTCGGTTCGCTTCCTGGCCTCCGATGAGGCCGCGTACATCACTGGAGCCGTCATCCCTGTCGACGGCGGATTGGGCATGGGTCACTGAACGTCATGAGTGGAATTCTCGCCGGTAAGCGCATCCTGGTCACGGGCGTCCTCACCGAGGCGTCCATCGCCTTCCACGCCGCCAAGCTCGCACAGGACGAGGGCGCCGAGGTCATCCTCACCGGCTTCGGCCGGGTCTCCCTCGTCGAGCGGATCGCCAAGCGGCTGCCCAAGCCCGCGCCGGTCATCGAGCTGGACGTGCAGAACCAGGAGGACCTGGACGGCCTGGCCGACAAGGTGCGCGAGCATCTTGGCGAGGGTGTCGACCTGGACGGCGTGGTGCACTCCATCGCCTTCGGCCCGCAGGGCGCGTTCAACTTCCTGGAGGGCTCCTGGGAGGACGTGTCCACCGCCGTGCATGTCTCGGCGTACTCGCTCAAGGCGCTGACCATGGCCTGCCTGCCGGTCATGCCGCGGGGCGGCTCGATCGTCGGCCTGACCTTCGACGCCCAGTTCGCCTGGCCGAAGTACGACTGGATGGGCGTGGCCAAGGCGGCGCTGGAGTCCACCAACCGCTACCTCGCCCGGGACCTGGGCGCGAAGAACATCCGCTGCAACCTGGTCTCCGCTGGCCCCATCAAGTCCATGGCCGCGAAGTCCATCCCGGGCTTCGAGGAGCTGGCGACCGTGTGGGACAACCGCGCGCCCATCGGCTGGGACCTGAGCGACCCGGAGCCGGCCGGCCGCGGTGTCGTCGCCCTGCTGTCGGACTGGTTCCCGCGCACCACGGGCGAGATCGTGCACGTCGACGGCGGGGTGCACATGATGGGCGCCTGAGCCCGTCCGTACGCAGCGTCGCCTTCTTGGGCCCGCCGCCCCGGCCCTCGCCGCCCCGGTTCCCGCGCTCCGCGGGGGCCGGGGCGGCGGCCGTTCGCCCGTTCGGACCAGTGCGCCGAGCGCACCGCGCGGTGTCACCCGCACTGTGGAGTGAGTATCGGGTGCGGCGGCTTGAGGCGCGGCGGTTCAGCACGGTCGAGGAGGTCCTGCCATGCGTACGTCCCGTTGCGCCGCGGCCGCAGTACTGGTGGCGGCCGTGGTCGGCTTCATCGCCGTCGCGTCGAACGCCTCGAACTCGGCCGCCCAGGAGCGCCCCCGGCCACGCGAGGCGGCCTGCAGCACCTGGGTGCGCGGCTCGCACGCCACGGCCAGCTGCTTCAACCCGAACCCGGACGTGGACCGGGTCCAGCTGCACGTCGAGTGCGCGCGCTGGTGGGACCCGGATATGGACGGGCGCTCCGTCGAGGTCGGCCCGGCCCAGCACGTACGGCTCGCGGACCGCTGCTGGAAGGAGATACGGAAGGCCTGGGTGAGCCACCGCTGAGCGGTCAGTCGGCCGTTGCGGTCAGTCGGCCGTTCCTGTGCCGCCCGAACGGTTCGCGTACCGGCAGCTGAAGGGGTGCGTGCTCGCCTCCGCCGCCGCCCGCTCCCCGTTCCGCGCCCGGATCGCCTCCACCAGCCGCGCATGGTCCACATACGTCTCGGGCCGCAGGCCGCCCTTGACGTCCCCGTGCAGAAACTGCCGCACCACCCCGCCCAGATCGGCGTACAGCTCCTCCAGTACGTCGTTGTGCGAGGCCGCGACCACGGCCATGTGCAGCGTCGCGTCCGCCTCGACGAAGGTCTCGGTGTCCCCGGAGGCCCAGGCCCGCTCGCGCCGGTCCAGTAGCGCGTCGATCTGCTTGAGGTCCTGCTCGGTACGGCGCTCCGCGGCCAGCCAGGCGGCCTTCGTCTCCAGGGCGCTGCGCAACTCGGCGACGTGCAGCGGGTCGGCGTCCGCGAAGCGGCGGTGCATCACCCCGGCCAGCTCGCTGGTCGCCAGCACATAGGTGCCCGAGCCCTGGCGGATGTCCAGCAGGCCGTTGTGCGCGAGCGCGCGCACCGCCTCGCGCACGGTGTTACGGGCCACCCCCAGCTGCTCGACCAGTTCGGGCTCGGTGGGGATCCGGGATCCCACCGGCCACTCGCCTGAGGTGATCTGGGCGCGCAGCTGGGCGATCACCTGGTCGGCGAGCGCGGAGCGCCGGGGCGAGGTCAGCGGCATGACTCTCCTGTGCCTGGGGCGGGGATGCGGGTGCTCCCATGATGCCGTCCGGCCGTCACCGGGCGGCTGCAAACTACTGGACAGCCATTCATCCCATCATTCTATGATGATGTCCATGGCTGACCAGGATCTCGCGACTCCCGACACCGCCGCCCCGATACGGCAGCGAAGCGCTCCGGAGCCCGCCGCCGCCCGGTGGCGGCGACGCCTTGTCGTCCTCGGCCTGGTCCTCGCCGCGGTCAACCTCCGCCCCACCGTCACCAGCCTCGGCCCGCTCCTCGAAGAGGCGCGGGCCGACCTGGGCATGAGCGGCACCGTCGCCGGGCTGCTCACCTCGATGCCCGCGGCCTGCTTCGCCCTCTTCGGCATCGCCGCGCCCAGGCTGGCCCGCCGCTGGGGGCCGGGCGCCGTCGTCTGTGTGGGGCTCGTCGCCATCACCGTGGGCCTGGCCGTACGCCCCCTGATGGGCGGGACCGCCGGTTTCCTCGCCGCCAGCGCCCTCGCGTTCGCCGGGATCGCCGTGGGCAACGTCCTCATGCCGGTGATCGTCAAGCGTTGGTTCCCCGACCGGGTGGGGCCCATGACCGGCGCGTACTCGATGGCCCTGTCGCTGGGCTCGGCCGTCGCGGCCGCCGTCACGGTCCCCATGACCGACGCACTGGGCGGCGGGTGGCGGGCCGGGCTCGGGGCGTGGGCGGTGCTCGCGGGCGTCGCCGTGCTGCCCTGGCCGGCGCTCGCCCGCGACCGTACGGGCCAGGCCGCGGCCACGGCTCCCGCATCGGCCTCCGCCCCCGACTCCGCCGCTGCTCCTGCCCGTACCAGGATCACCAGGAGCCCCACCGCCTGGGCCCTTGCCGTCTTCTTCGGCCTCCAGGCCACCGGCGCCTACATCACCATGGGCTGGATGTCCCAGGTCTTCCGCGACGCCGGGGTCTCCGCCTCCACTTCCGGGCTGCTGCTCGCGGTCACCATGGTGATGGGCGTACCGCTGGCTTTCGTGCTGCCGTCCGTGGCGGCCAGGCTGCGCACCCAGGGCCCGCTGGTGGCGATCCTGGGGGCCTTCGGACTCAGCGCGTACATCGGGCTGTGGCTCGCCCCGGCCGGGGGCGCCTGGGTGTGGGCGGTGCTGCTCGGCATCTCGAACTGCTCCTTCCCGCTCGCCCTGACCATGATCGGCATGCGGGCCAGGACCGCGGCCGGCGTGGTGCGGCTGTCCGCCTTCGCCCAGAGCACCGGCTATCTGCTGTCCATCCCCGGGCCGCTGCTGGTCGGCGCGCTCTACCAGCACACCGGCGGCTGGGATCTGCCCATCGCGCTGATGGCCGGGCTGATGCTGCCGCAGATCGCCGCCGGCCTGCTGGCGGGGCGCGACCGCGCGGTCGAGGACGAGATCTGAGCGAGCTCGGCCGACCCGCGGGGCGGTGCCGGGGCGGCGGTGGGGCGGTGGGACACTGGGCCCATGCCAGTGCTCGATGAAAACCCGCCGAACGGCCAGAAGAAGCTGCTCATCATCCTGGGTGTGATGCTGGGCATCACCGTGATCATCGGCGTGGTCGCGACCATCGCCTCACCCTGAGTCTCTGAGGGTGGGGCTGTCCCCACCATCCCTTAGGGGGCCAGGGTCAGGGGTAACTGGGTGGTTCACCGGATGGGACCGGCCCCCGGCGGTCCGTAGATTCGAGGTGTCGGAAAGCGAAGGCGGGGGCTGGAGGCGCGGCGCCCGTCGTCGGCCGCTCGTCACCCACCCCTCGCGCCCCGGAGGCGATCCCCATGTCCGCGCATACCCACCCCCGGCCCGCCGACCCTGCCGGGCGCCGTCCGGACAGTCGGCTGCCGTGGTGGGCCCTGGCGCTCCCGGCTCTGGCCTTCGCCGCCCTGCTGCTGCTCGTGGGCTCCCCCGATGCACACGCCGCCGACGACTCCGGGACGCTCTCGCAGGTCTTCGGGCTGATACGGGGCGCCCTCACGCATCAGCCGTGACACCTCGCCACCGTGGTGGCCATTCGCCCCGCCTTCCCTCACCTGAGGACCCCCGTCCTTACTCACCTGAGGACGAGGTCCGCTCCAACACCCTGCGCCGGGCACCCGTTTTCATGCGAAGCTGGGACACATGAGCGTCGATGTGCCCCGCAGGATCGTCCTTCTCCGACACGCCAAGGCCGACTGGCCCCAGGTATCCGACCACGAACGGCCGCTCGCGGAGCGCGGCCGCCAAGACGCCCCGCTCGCCGGACGCCGGCTCGTCGAGGCCGGGATCACTCCCGAGCTCACCCTCTGCTCGACGGCCGTCCGCACCCGGGAGACCTGGAAGCTCGTGGTGCACGAGCTGCCGCAGCGGCCGAAGACCGTCTACGAGGAGCGGCTGTACGAGGCCTCGCTCGGTGAGCTGCTCGCCCTGCTCAACGAGACGCCCGACGACGTGAGCGAGCTGCTGGTGGTCGGCCACAACCCTGGGATGCACGCCCTGGCGGACGCGCTCGCGGGCGAGGCAGAGGAAGGCACGCGGGAGCGTATGGCCCGGAGCGGATTTCCGACCTCCGCCCTCGCGGTGGTGACCTTCAGTGGCTCGTGGAAGTCGGTGGAGCACGGTGTCGGCCGCCTCAGCGACTTCTGGGCGCCCCACGAGTGATCATGACCCGTCGGGCCCGGACGGCCTCGCCGCCCGGGCCCGCACTCATACGGTGACGCCTCAGCCGTTCAGCCGTCTCGGCCCTGTCAGCCCTCGACGGTGTCCGCCGCGGTGTCCGCCGCCTCCACCTCTTCGCGGGTGATCCCCAGCAGATACAGCACGGTGTCCAGGAACGGCACGTTCACCGCGGTGTGCGCGGCCTCCCGCACCACCGGCTTGGCGTTGAAGGCGACACCGAGCCCGGCCGCGTTGAGCATGTCCAGGTCGTTGGCCCCGTCCCCGATCGCGACGGTCTGCATCAGCGGCACCCCTGCCTCGGCCGCGAAGCGCCGCAGCAGCCGCGCCTTGCCCGCGCGGTCCACGACCTCCCCGATCACGCGCCCGGTGAGCTTGCCGTCCAGCACCTCCAGGGTGTTGGCGGAGGCGAAGTCGAGCCCCAGCCGCTCCTTGAGGTCGTCGGTCACCTGCGTAAAGCCGCCGGAGACCACGCCCACCTGGTAGCCGAGCCGCTTGAGGGTGCGGATCAGCGTCCGGGCGCCGGGCGTGAGCCGCACCTCGGCGCGCACCTTCTCCACCACGGACTCGTCGATCCCCGCCAGCAGCGCGACCCGTGCGTGCAGCGACTGCTCGAAGTCCAGCTCACCGCGCATGGCGCGGGCCGTGACCTCGGCGACCTCCGCCTCGCACCCCGCGTGCGCCGCGAAGAGCTCGATCACCTCGTCCTGGATGAGCGTGGAGTCCACGTCCATGACCACCAGGCGCTGCGCCCGGCGCTGGAGCCCCGACGCCACCACGGCCACGTCCACGCCGATCCCGGCGGCCTCGGTGACCAGCGCGGTGCGCAACGCGCCCGTCTCGGCGCCGGACACCTCGAACTCCACGGCCGTCACCGGATACTTCGCGAGCCGGAAGATCCGGTCGATGTTGCCGCCGCTGCCGGTGATGCTGGCCGCGATGCGCGCCGTCGACTCGGCGGACAGCGGATGGCCCAGCACGGTGACATGGGACCGGCCCGTGCCACGGGGGCGGTTGTCGCCCCGGCCGGAGATGATCTCGGCCTGCATCCGCATCGACTCGGCCCAGCTGTGGACGGTCGCCCGCAGATCGCCTTCCTTGGTCCAGCCGCCCGTGGGGGAGCTCACCAGCACGCACAGCACGATGCGGCCTCGGGTGACCACCTGCTCTATGTCGACTATGTTCACGCCGTAGGCGGCGAGGGTGTCGCAGAGGCCGGCGGTGATGCCGGGGCGGTCCTTGCCGAAGATCTTGACGAGGAGGGTCGGGACATCGTCGTCGGGGACGGCGGTGGCAGGGGGAATCTGCGATGTGCTCATGGTCTTCCCACCGTATCCGGCCACTCGGGGCGATCGCGCGGCAGTCCGCGCTACGGACGGCTGTGCGGTACAAAACGTTCATTTCGTGGTAGCCGGGCCGTCATGCGGCGTTGAGCCGTCATCGGGCGTTGAGTCGAGCGCGAAGCGGGACGCCCGACCGCCCGCGGCCCCGGTCGCCCACGCCGCCAGCGCCCCGGCGGCGCCCGCCGCCGCGCCCCACCCGGCGCCCAGCGCCCACGCCACCGCCCCGCCGCCGTGCAGCTCGATCCCGGCGCCGAAGGCGTCGAAGCCCAGTACGGACAGGCTCGCCCCGGCCGACACCTCGGTCAGTCGGCACAGCAGCGGCAGCGCGATCGCCGTGACGATGCCCAGCCGCAGCGCGCACTGCCCCACAAAGCCCGCCCGCCCCACCTGCCCCGCCCGCCCTGCCCGCCCGGACTGCCCTGCCCGCCCGGCCCGGTCGACGGGCGTGCGGACCGCGGTCAGCACCCCGGCGGCCAGGATCATCAGCACACAGCCGACCGTCAGCAGCCACACCCGGCCGTCCAGCTCCGCGAGGCGCGCGACCGTGATCGGCTCGTTGTGCTCGTTGGCCAGCAGATCGTCGAGCGGATCGGGCAGCACCCGCACCAGCGCCCCGCTCGCCCCGCCGTGCCAGGGCACGAACAGCCCCAGCGGCACCCCGAGCCACACCCCGTTCGGCGCGCCGAGCAGCGCAGCCCCGAGGACCAGACGGGGGTGGTCGTCGCCGATCGCCGCGTACAGCGCCGCCGCGAGCCCCGCCCCGACCGCCAGCACCAGCACCCCGCACAGCGCGGAGGCGGCCGGCCGGACGGTGCGGTGCGCCGCCTCCAGGCCGTGCGGCACCGGTGCGCGGCGGGCCACGAGCAGCGCGATGAGCAGCACCACGACGACCCAGACCGCGCCGCCCAGCACGGAACGTCCCGCCTCGACGGTGAACCCGACCGCCGCCTTGGCGTCGATGAGCCGCTGGATCCGGTCCGGCAGCAGCCCGCTGCCGATGTCCGCGATATCGCCGAGCTCGCCGGGGAGTTTTTCGAGCAGCCCGCCCTGCTCCTGCTTCGATTTGCCCGCTACACCGAGCGTCGAGGCGTCGATTGTGACGGTATCGTTGCCGACCCAGGTGAGCCCGGCGAGCACCAGCAGAAAGAGCAGGACCACCGCGCCTGCCCGGGTGGCCAGTTCGGCCCCGCCGATCACCGCCCCCGCCCCGCGCAGCGACCGTACGAACAGCCAGCCCAGCAGCAGCGCGCCCACCAGGCTGATGCCCAGTGGCGCGATATCGACGGCCGAATGGGCCTGGGCACCGGTCAGCCCGAACGCCTTCACGTCCCCGGACGGGGTGACCGAGCCGCCGACCGCGAGCACCATCGCGGCCGCCGTCATGGGGCCGAGCGCGCCCGCGCTGTCCGCGCCGACCAGATGCAGCCCGAGCGCGGCGACACCCGCCATGGCCAGGAAGGCCCAGCTCACGGCCGCCACCGTCGAGAGCAACACCTCTCCCGGGCGCACTCGTCCGCTGCCGCTCGCGCTCATGGCGCCGGTCCCCCCGATCGGTATGAGTTGCCCGGATGATCCATGATCTGCCCCATCCGTGGCCGCTTACCACTTTCCGGGGGCCTTTCGGGCGAGTCAACGCCGCCTGCGCGCGGTGTTGTCAATGCCCGACTTCCGGTTGAGCGACTGAGCCTGAAATAGTTCCTCACGATGTTCGCCATCCCTAGACTCCCCGTACAGGGGGTCCATCGGGGGACAAGTAGTGGGGCGTGGAGTGCCGGAACTCGTACTGGAATTGAACGGACAGACCTGGACACTTGATCCATCCAGGTCATACAGCCTTGGACGCGATCCGCAGGGCGACATGGTGCTGGACGACGCCAGAGTGTCCTGGCGCCACGCCACCGTGCGCTGGGGTGGGCGCAGTTGGGTCATCGAGGACCACGGCAGCACCAACGGCACTTATGTGCAGGGCCAGCGCGTCCAGCAGATGGAGATCGGCCCCGGTTCGACCGTCCATCTTGGCAACGCGACGGACGGCCCCCGGCTGATCCTCTCCGTAGGCGGAGCGGGCGCGGCCGGAGCACCCGGGGTCGCCGCGGGCGCCTACAGCGCACCGTCGGCGATGGGCGCGCCGCAGGCCCCGCACCAGCAGCCTCCGTATCAGCAGCCCGGCGCCCCCGCCTGGCCCCAGGCCGGACAGCAGCCGCAGCCCCCCCACCCCCAGGGCTGGCCACAGCCGCAGGGCGGGCCGCAGCAGATGCCCCAGCAGCAGCCCTTCGTGCCACAGCAGCCGGCTCCACAGCATCAGGCTCCGCAGGCGCACGCTCAGCATCAGGCCCCGCAGGCGCACGCCCCGCAGCAGAACCCGGCGCAGAAGGTCCCCGGTGCCGGCCCCGGCGCCGGGGCCCCGCAGGCCCACGGCGGCGACCGCAGCCCGACCACCTTCCACCAGCTGGCCGTCGGCCGGGTGATGCGTATCGGTCGTGCGCTCGAGAACGAGCTGGTCGTCTCCGACCTGCAGGTCTCCCGCCACCACGCGGAGTTCCGCGCGCTGCCCGACGGCCGGTTCGAGATCCGGGACCTCGGCAGCCACAACGGCACGTACGTCAACGGTCAGCCGGTCCGCCAGCAGATCATCGGCCCGAGCGACATCGTCGGCGTCGGCCACTCCACCTTCCGGCTCGTCGGCGACCGTCTCGAGGAGTTCGTCGACACCGGTGCGGTGTCCTTCTCGGCCCGTCATCTGACGGTGACGGTCGACGGCGGCAAGCAGATCCTCAAGGACGTCTCCTTCGGCGTCCCCGAGAAGTCCCTCGTCGCGGTCATCGGCCCCTCGGGCTCCGGTAAGTCCACGCTGCTCAAGGCGCTGACCGGCTACCGCCCGGCCAACCAGGGCGATGTCCTCTACGACAACCGGAACCTCTACAAGCAGTTCGCCGAGCTGCGCCAGCGCATCGGCCTGGTCCCGCAGGACGACATCCTCCACAAGGAGCTGTCCGTCCGGAAGGCGCTGCGCTACGCCGCCAAGCTCCGGTTCCCGGGCGACACCGCCGAGGCCGAGCGCGAGGCCCGGATCGGCGAGGTGCTGCGCGAGCTCAAGCTGGACATACACGCCGACAAGAAGGTCACCTCCCTCTCCGGCGGCCAGCGCAAGCGCGTCTCCGTCGCGCTGGAGCTGCTCACCAAGCCGTCGCTGATCTTCCTGGACGAGCCGACCTCCGGCCTCGACCCGGGCATGGACCGCGATGTGATGCAGCTGCTGCGCGGCCTGGCCGACGACGGCCGGACCGTGCTGGTGGTCACCCACTCGGTGGCCGAGCTGGCGATCTGCGACAAGCTGCTGGTCATGGCCCCGGGCGGCTCGGTCGCCTACTTCGGCCCCCCGGAGGAGGCGCTCAACTTCTTCGGGTACGAGACCTGGGCGGATGTCTTCTCCGCCTTCGAGAACTACCGCGACTACGACTGGGCGGGCCGCTGGCGCGGTTCGCAGCACTACCAGATGTACGCCGCGGACCTCGACGCCGTCGCGCCGCAGTCCGTACACGTCCAGCCGCCCCCGGCGCGGATGCAGAAGCCGCAGAGCTGGGGCTCCCAGCTGTGGACCCTGATGCGCCGCTACGTCTCGGTGATCGCCTCGGACAAGGGCTTCATGGGTCTGATGGTGATCCTGCCCGCCGTCCTCGGCGCGGTGAGCATCGTCATCCCGTCGGACTTCGGCCTCACCAAGGCGCCCAAGGGCCAGTTCAACCAGGACGCGGGCACGATCACCCTGATCCTCGTGGTCGGCATGTGCTTCTCCGGCGCGGCCAACTCCGTACGAGAACTGATCAAGGAGCGGGTGATCTACGAACGGGAACGGGCGGTCGGCCTGTCCCGCTCGGCCTATCTGATGTCGAAGGTGATCGTGCTCGGCGTGATCACCGCCTTCCAGGCCGTGATCATCTGCGCCATCGGCTTCTCGACCCGCGAGCTGCCGGAAGAGGGCCTGATCATGCCTCCGGCCGCCGAGCTGTGCATCTCCATCATCGCGATCGGCTTCACCTCGATGATGGTCGGCCTGGTGATCTCCTCGCTGGTGAAGACCGCCGAGAAGACCATGCCGCTGCTGGTCATGTTCGCCATCGTCCAGGTCGTCTTCACCGGCATCCTGTTCAAGATCTACGGATCGCCGGGCATCGAGCAGTTCGCCTATCTGATGCCGTCCCGCTGGGCGGTCGGCGCGGCCGGAGCGACCCTGGACCTGGGCCCCGGCCCCGGCCACACGATGGCGCCCTGGGACCGCAAGAAGCCCAATGACACCGACCCGCTGTGGGAGCACGCCACATCGCAGTGGGGCATCGACATCCTGGTGCTGGTCGCGCTCGGCGTCATCTGCGCCTTCGTGGTCGCCCGGCTGCTGCGCCGCCATGAGCCGGAGGTCATGCGCAAGTAGCGGGACTCTCTGCGCCGTAACGCCGAAGGGCGGCGGCACCCTCCCTGTGCGC
>NZ_JBHWES010000010.1:0-25718 GCF_042734105.1 Streptomyces sp. NPDC059679
GCCACGCAAAGACCACCCCACACCCGCTCCCACCCCGCTACACTCCCCACCCCCAGGCCGCTGACCAGCAGGAATGGAGAAGTCCGGCTGGAGTATTAGGCCTCCTGGGCCCCGTCCCCCGCAGGGGCCTTAGGGCGGCTCTCCGGCCTAAGGCCCGGGGCCAGCGCCAGTGTGACCGCGACGGAGGCCGCCGCCATCACGGCCATCGCCGTCGCGGGCGAGGTGTGCTGGGCGACGGCGCCCGCGAGGGTGGCCCCGACGCCCTGCATGGTGAGCATGCCCGAGAAGTGCAGCCCGAGCGCGTGCCCGCTCAGTTCCTCGGGGGTCAGGGCCATCAGCCGCTCCTGGAGCAGCAGGCTCGCCGCGAAGCCGATCGAGGCGAGGGTGACCGCGGCCGCCGCGAGCGGCAGCGCCGGGTGCAGGGCGAAGACCAGGTACGGGGCGGCGAGCAGCAGCCGCAGCGGGGCGCCGAGCCGTTCCCGCCACCAGGGCGGTACGAACCGGCCGGTCAGGGTATCGCCGACGAGCATGCCGAGGGAGGCGCAGGCCAGCAGCAGCCCCGCGTTCCGGGGTGCGTAGGGGACGAAGAGGGATTCGCAGCCGACGATCAGCCCGTTGGGCACCCACAGCGCGAGATAGACATAGCGGCGCGGCGCGGAGGACCACAGCCGGGCGTTGTCGCGCCAGGTCGCGGCGATCGACGGCCGCCCGGCGGCGCGCGGCGGCCGCCGGCCGAGCCCGAAGCGGGCGACGGCCGCGGCGGCGAGGTGGAGGGCGGCGGCGGTGAGCAGGGTGCCGCGCGGCGACAGGGTCGTCACCAGGACGCCGCCGACCGCGTAGCCGCAGATCTGGGTGGTGCCCGCGGACATGTTGAGCACGGAGCGACCGAGCAGATAGCCCTCCCGCGCCAGGATCTCGTTGAGCAGCCCGGAACGCACCCCGCCGCCCAGCGAGGCTGTCGCCCCGAGGACCAGGAGGACCGCAAAGACAGCTGCCAGCGGCAGGCCGGGGACCGCCTGGAGGGCGGTGCCCAGGGCGAAGAACAAGGCCAGGCCGCATATCGCCGCGCGCGGCGGCAGCCGGTCGGCGGCCGACAGCAGCACCGTCGCGCCGATCACCTGGGCCAGGTTGGGGCCGAACATGCTGAGAGCGGACAGCAGTGGTGAGCCGGTCGCCGCGTAGACCAGCGTGCCCAGGGCCAGGCCGCTCACCGTCGTGCCGGCCACCTGAAGGGTGCCGGTGAGGAAGAGCGGTGTGAACTCCGGTGCGGCGAAGAGCTCTCGGTAGGTGCGCATGGACCGGAGTCTCAGCGGTCCCCGCCCGTAGCCGTTACAGTTTCGCGCGCACGCGAAACGATGACGCGGAACCACGGGGCGGGCTGGGCGAAACGATGGGCTGGTGGCTGGTCAACGCGGACACGCTCGCCGGGAGCCGGTTCGTCGTCTCACCGCTCGCCGAGGCCATCGCGGGCCTGATCTCCCTGGAGCGGGGCGTGGCCGGGCACCCGGGCGAGCGCGCCTGGCTCGACGCCCATCTGCCCGCCTACCGGGCGCGGCTGGCCGGCGATCCGCTCACCGCGCTGACCGTACGGGCCGCCCTGGGGCACCGCTGGCTCGCGGACTTCCTCACCCCCACGCCCACCGGCGAGGGCGAGCCGGGCTTCGAGGAGGAGCTGGCGCGGATCCGCGAGACCCCGCCCGAGACCGCCCGCGCCAATCTGGCCGTATCGCTGCGCGGCCCGCTCCCCGACCCGCTGCGCCGCTCCGATCTCGCGGAGCGGTGCGCCGATGTCCTGGAGTGGGTGTGGACCGAGACGGTGCTGCCCACCTGGCCCCGGCGCCGGCGGATCATCGAGGCGGATGTGGTGGCGCGTACGGCGCGGCTGGGCCAGGGCGGCTGGGCGGCCGTGCTGAACGCCATGCGGCCGGGGATGCGGTGGCTCGGGGAGAGCCGGCTGCAGATCAATGTGTACGACAACCCGCCGCGGGAGATCTCGGGGGCGCGGCTGCTGTTCGTCCCGGTGACCCCGCACCACGGCTGGGTCTCCTGGGACGCTCCGCACCGTTACGCGGTGGTCTATCCCTGTTCGGGCGCGCTGGCCGAGGCGGACGGGGCCTCGGTGCCCGAGTCACTGGGCAAGCTGCTCGGACCGGCCCGGGCGGCCGTCCTCGTCCTGCTCGACACCCCGAAGAGCACCACGCAGCTCGTCGCGCTGACCGGCCAGGGGCTGGGGTCGGTGGGCCGCCATCTCAGGGTGCTGCTCGATGCCCACCTGGTGCGGCGGCGGCGTGCGGGGCGGTCGGTGCTCTACTACCGGACGGCCGCGGGTGAGGTATTGGTGACGGCTCAGGGGCGCGGTCAGGTGATGGCCCAGAAGCAGGGTCACCAGGGGCAGGGTCATCAGGGTCAGGATCCGGGTCAGCGGGGCTCGGCGCCTCGATGCTGATCCTCGGCAGCCACCGGTCCAGCCGCCGCGGCAGCCACCAGTTGGCCCCGCCCAGCAGATGCATCAGGGCGGGCACCAGGAGCGTACGGAGGACGAAGGCGTCCAGGGCGACGGCGGCGGCCAGGCCGATGCCGAACATCGCGATGATCCGGTCGCCGCTGAGTACGAAGGCCGAGAAGACGGCGATCATGATGACGGCGGCGGAGTTGATGACCCGGCTGGTCTCGGCGAGGCCGACTCGCACCGCGACCCGGTTGTCGCGGGTGCGCCGCCACTCCTCGTACATCCGGCTGACCAGGAAGACCTGATAGTCCATGGACAGCCCGAAGAGCACCGACACCATGATCACCGGCAGAAACGGCTCGATCGGACCGGCCCGGCCGAGCCCCAGCAGCTCGCTCCCCCAGCCCCACTGGAAGATGGCGACGACGACGCCGAAGGACGCGGCGACGGCGGCCACGTTCATGACCGCCGCCTTGACCGGTATGCCGATGCTGCGGAACGCGAGCAGCAGCAGGATGCTCCCGAGGCCCACGACCACGCCCACGAACAGCGGCAGCTTTCCGACGATCACCCTCGCGAAGTCGTCGTAGCCCGCGGTCAGCCCGCCGACGTACACCTTGAGCGAGGTGGCCTGCGCGGCCTGCGGCAGCACGTCACCTCCCAGCTGGTCGCGTAGCCGGGCGACCAGTTCGGAGGTGGCGCGCGACTGCGGGGCGGTCTCGGGGACCACCGTGATCAGCGCCGTGTCGCCGCTGGTGCTCAGGACGGACCCGCTCACCGAGGCGACGCCCTCGATACCGCGCAGGGTCTCGGGGAGCTTGCCGAAGGCAACCCGGTCGGCGGCGTCGTCGATGCGGCCGACGAGCGTCAGCGGACCGTTGAAGCCGGGTCCGAAGCCCTCGGCGAGCAGGTCGTAGGCGCGCCGGGTCGTCGCGGAGGCCGGGTCGTTGCCCTGGTCGGAGGTGCCCAGCCGGAGCGAGAGGGTGGGCAGCGCGAGGACCAGCATCACCACGACCGCGACGGCGGCGAGCAGCTTCGGGCGCCGCTCGACCAGGGCCGACCAGCGGGCCGCGAATCCGCCGCGGGCCCTGGTCCGCGGCCCGTGCGCGGCCAGTCGGCGCCGCTCGCGGCGGCTCAGGGCGCGGGGGCCGATCAGCCCGAGCAGCGCGGGCAGCAGGGTGACCGAGGCGGCGACGGTGAGCAGAACGGTCAGCGCGGCCGCGACCGCCACTCCGTTCAGGAAGCTCAGCCGCAACACCAGCATCCCCAGCAGCGCCATGCACACGGTCGCCCCGGCGAAGATCACCGCCCGCCCCGAGGTGGCCACCGCGCGCCGGGCCGCCTCGTCGACCGGCAGCCCGGCCTTGAGCCCCTGGCGGTGCCGGGTGACGATGAACAGCGCGTAGTCGATGCCCACGCCGAGCCCGATCAGCGTGCCGAGCATGGGCGCGAAGTCGGCGACGGTCATGGCGTGGCCGAGCAGCCCGACGCCCGCGTACGCGGTGCCCACGCCGACCACCGCGGTGGCGATCGGCAGCAGCGCCGCCGCGAGCGAGCCGAAGGCGAGGAAGAGTACGACGGCGGCCGCGGCGACCCCGATGGCCTCGCTGAGGTGAGCCGAGCCCGTCTGCTGGGCCGCGCCGATGCCCGCGCCGCCCATCTCCACCTCGAGCCCGTCGGCCGCCGCGGCACGGACGGTGTCGACCACCTCGCGGACCTGGGACTCGCCGAGTTCTGCGGCGGGCCGGTCGAAGAGGACCGTGGCGTAGGCGGTGTGCCCGTCGGCGCTGATCTGCGCCGTAGCCGCGCCGCGATCAGTGTTGTTGTACGGCCCGGCGACGGAGACGACGCCGGGCAGCTTCTCGACCCGCTCCAGCGCCGCCGTCATGTGCTGCCGTACATCCACCGCGCGTACCGTGCCCGCGTCGCGCGCCGTATGCCAGACGATCGTGTCGCTGTCCCCGGCCTGCTTCGGGAACTCCCGCTCCATCAGCTCGGAGACCCGCGCCGAGTCCGTGCCCGGGATGCCGTAGTCGTTCGAGTACGCGGACCCCGTGACCGCGGCCGCGACGGATACGCCCGCGAAGGCGGCCAGCCACAGCGCGATGACGACGAAGCGGCGCCTGAGGCACCACCGGGCGAGTGCGGCCATGGCCTGCTTTCCGGGGTATCGCGCCGAACCCCCCGGGCTCGCGGCGGGGGTGGGGCCGGGCCCGTGGCGACGCACGCACTGATGAACATATGAAGGCCCGCCGCGCGCCTGGGACCTGGACCGGCGGCGAACTCCTCATGCACTGTGACACCCGGAAGAGATCCTTTGTCCCCTTTGTGGACTTCCCCACACCGCTTACGGGAATGAGGTCCGCCACCTGTCAGCGGCCGCTCACCAGCGCCTCGCCCACGCTCGTGCGCGCGTAGAGCACCACCCGCCCGGTGCGGTGCGCGCTCACCAGACCCGCCGCGCGCAGCGCCGTCAGATGCTGCGAGACGCCGCCCGGGGACAGGCCGATGCGGCGGGCGAGGTCCGTGGTGGAGGCGGGGGCGGCCAGTTCGGCCAGCAGCAGGGCGCGGGTGCGGCCGAGCACACCGGCCAGGGCGTCGGAGCACTGCTGGGGGCGCTGCTCCCACAGGGTGCCGATACCGCGCGGCGGATAGCGCAGATTGGGCTGCCAATCCGCGCTGTCGAGGGTGGAGAAGATCCGCGGCCAGACGAACGCCGAAGGGACGAGCAGCAGCCCCCGCCCGTCCAGCCGCCGCACCCCGCGGATACAGCGGTGGGCCATCTGCAAGGTGCCCGAGTCCCAGGTGAGCTGCGGATCGAGGTCGTCGAACAGGCGCCGGGCGCCGCCCTCCGCGAAGCGCCTGGCCCGGTGCAGGATGTCGCTCTCGAACAGGGTGAGAATGCGCGGCCAGTACGGCGCGAGCGCCACCTCCCAGTACCCGGCGATCACCTCCGCCAGCCGGTCGAGACCGCGCCTGGGGTCCTCGCGCAGCGCGGCGACGCCCGTCTCCGCCCCCGCTGATGTCGTCCGCAGCAAATGGGGCGGGGTGGCGCGCAACGCCGCCAGCTCCACCTCGAGCGAGGGCTGCGGGGTGGTGGGCGGCGGCACGAGGAAGCCGGGGATGCTCGCGGTGGGCACGGCGATCAGACGGGACAGCGGCGCCAGGTCCAGCCGCGCGGCCGCGAGCCCGGTCCGCACCTGCTCGGTCCACCGCCGGTGCATACCGTGCTCGTCGGCGCCCTTGAGGACGCGCACGCTGGCCACCACCTCCCACAGCGGGGATATGGCGAAGCGGGTGCGGGCCACGTCCTCGGCCGAGAACTCGATCTCCAGTGTGTCGCCCGCGGCCCGCGGCTCGTGCCTCATTCAGCTGAGGCTAAATCATTGGTACGCGGCCGCAGCCCCCGGCAACGTACCCGTCATGTCCATGGAATCCCCCTGGCGGCTGCGCGACTTCCGGACCCTGTTCACGGCCACGGCGCTCAGCCAGCTCGGCACGAACATCGGCTATGTCGCCATCCCGCTGATCGCGGTGTCCGCCCTCGACGCGAGCCCCGGTCAGGTCGGCCTCCTGGCCACGCTGAGCACCGCCGCGTTCCTCGTCATCGGCCTGCCCGCCGGGGCCTGGGTGGACCGGATGCGGCACCGCCGGGTGCTGATCGCCGCGGATCTGACGCGGGCCGCTCTGTTCGCGTCCGTGCCGGTGGCCTGGGCGCTGGACGCCCTCACCCTCCACCAGCTGTACGCCGTCGTCCTGCTGAACGGCGGCGCCACGGTGTTCTTCGACGTGGCTTCGCAGAGCTTTCTGCCGCAGCTCGTCGGCCGCGACGGGCTGGTACGGGCGAACGCAGCGGTGGTCGGCCTCCAGGCCGCGGGCAATGTGGCGGGCAGAGGCGCGGGCGGCGCGCTCGTACAGCTGCTCACGGCGCCGCTCGCCGTGGTCAGCGTGGGGGCGTGCTACCTCGCCTCGGCGCTCCGGCTCACCGGCATCCGGCGTACGCCCACGCCGCCGGCCGACCCCGGGCGGCGGCCCGCCCGGCTGTGGGCACAGATCGCCGAGGGGCTGCGGCACGTCCTGCGCGACCGGGAACTGCGTGCCCTCGCGCTCACCGCGTCCCTCACCAACCTCGGCTCGCAGCTGATCAACACCCTGCTCCCGGTGCTGTTCACCCGCGAACTCGGCCTGTCCGCCGGGGTGCTGGGCGCGTACTGGGCGGTGGGCGGGGTCGGCATCTTCCTCGGCGCCCGCTGCGCCCGCGCCGCCGCCCGGCGCCTCGGCTACGGTCGCGCCCTGTCCCTGGTCGGCGTGTGCCTGGCGCCGGCCGCGCTGCTCATCCCGCTCATCGGCCGGGGCCCCTGGATCTGGGCGGCCGGGGCGGGATGGCTGCTGGCCACGTTCAAGATCGGCCTCGACAACGTCCTGGGCGTCAGCCTGCGCCAGCGTCTGACGCCCGACCCGCTCCTCGGCCGCATGAACGCCACCTTCCGTTTCATGCTCACCGGCGCGATCGCCATCGGCTCCGCCGCGGCGGGCCTGATCGGCCAGTTCGCCGGGGTGCGCCCCGCGCTGTGGGTCGGCGGCTGCCTGCTGGCGCTCGCCTTTCTGCCCGTCTTCCTCTCCCCGGTACGCACCCGCCGGGAACTGCCGCAGCAGGCGGGCCTTCCCCCGCAGCACGATTCCCGCCCCCTGGTGACGGAGTGACGTATGTGACGGAGTGACGTGTGCGAAGTAGCGAAGCGTTCGCGGCTATTGTTCCGTCATAGGCGATTTGCTGCGCTAAGGGATGGTTGCCGCGCTGTTGACCGCCGCCGCGCCGCGCGAGCCGGGAAAGGAACCCGCACACGCATGAGCACGCCCTCCCCCGCCGGCCGCCGCCCGCGCATCGGTATCGGCGGCGTCTGCGCCCCGTCCGTCACCTTCAGCCCGCACCGCACCGGGTACGACGACTTCCGCGTCACCCGCGGCGCGGAGCTGTGGGACCGCTACCCCTGGGCCCGGCCGGACAGCGAGCTCAGCGGCCCGGTGGAGTGGGTGCCGCTGGTCCACGCCGAGGCCCCGCCGGGCGGACCGGTCGAGCCGGAGGCGTACGACCGCCTCAGGACCGAACTGGTCGACCGCATACGGCAGGCAGGCCCCCTCGACGGCCTGGTCCACGACCTCCACGGCGCGATGAGCGTGACCGGCCTGGAGGACGCCGAGGCCGATCTGACCGACGCGGTACGCGATGCCCTCGGCCCCGGCGTGCTGATCTCCGCCGCGATGGACCCCCACGGCAACGTCTCGCGCCGGCTCGCCACCCGGCTGGACCTGATCACCGCACACCGCCTCGCCCCGCACCAGGACGCCGCCGCCGGGACCCGCGAACGCGCCGCCCGCAAGCTCGTCGAACGCCTCGTCGCGGGCAGGGGCCGCCCCCACCTGGCCTGGGTGCAGGTGCCCGTCCTGCTGCCCGCCGAGCGCACCAGCCCCCGGCTGGAACCCGCCAAGTCGCTGTACGGGCGGCTGGGCTCCATCGAGGAACTGGACGGCATCGTGGACGCGGCCGTCTGGGCCGGCTGCCCCTGGGCCGACGAACCGCGCTGCAAGGCCGCCGTCGTCGTCACCGGCGACGACCCCGCCCTCACCGTCGAACAGGCGCGCTCGCTGGCCAAGGAGTACTGGGACCTGCGCCGCGACTTCGTCTTCCCCGCCCCCGCCGCCGACGCCGACACCTGCGTCGAAGCGGCCGTCGCCTCCGGAGCCCGCCCCTTCCTGATCACCGACTCCGGCGACAACCCGGCGGCGGGCGGCGCGGGTGACATCGCGTACATGCTGCGCCGCCTACTGGCCAACGAGGCTCTGGCCACCGGCCGTGCCACGGCACTGCACGCCGGCATCACCGACCCGGCGGCGGTCGCGCGATGCTTCGCGGCGGGCGTCGGCGCGACGGTGCGCCTGTCGGTCGGCGGCCCGTACGCCCCGTACGAGCCGTACGAGCTCACCGGGGAGGTCGTGGCCCTACGCGAGGCGGAGGATATCGGCGGCGCCCTGGCCGCCGTACGCCACGGCGGGGTGACCACGGTCCTGGTCAGCCGCCGCAAGCCGTTCCGCACCCGCGCGGACTTCGGCGGGTTGGACCCGCGCGGATACGACCTACTCGTCGTCAAGGCAGGCTGTCCGGCCCCGGAGCTCTACGACCTGGCTGCCGACTGGCACCTGGCCCTCACCCCTGGCAGCGTCGACCAGAACCTCCCCCGCTTGGGCCACCACCACCTGGAGCGCCCGCTGTTCCCCTTCGACCCCGACATGCCGGCCCCGGACCTCACACCGGAACTGCTGTAGGGGTGCCTGTACGCGAAAACGCACGCGGCGGGGTGTGGATGACACCCCGCCGCGTGCGTCGCAAGCGATATCAAGCGATACCGCTCAGCCCTGGACGCCCAGCTTCTCCAGGATCAGCTCGCGCACGCGGGCCGCGTCGGCCTGGCCGCGCGTGGCCTTCATGACCGCGCCCACCAGCGCGCCCGCCGCCGCGACCTTGCCGCCGCGGATCTTGTCGGCGATGGCCGCGTTGCCCGCGATGGCCTCGTCGACGGCGGCGCCGAGCGCGCCCTCGTCCGAGACGACCTTCAGGCCGCGGGCCTGGACGACCGCGTCCGGGTCGCCCTCGCCCGCCAGCACGCCCTCGATGACCTGGCGCGCCAGCTTGTCGTTGAGCGAGCCCTCGGCGACCAGGGCGCATACGCGCGCGACCTGGACCGGGGTGATCGGCAGCGACGCGAGGTCGACGCCGTCCTCGTTGGCCCGGCGGGCCAGCTCGCCCATCCACCACTTGCGCGCCGACGCGGCGTCCGCGCCCGCGTCGATGGTGGCGGTGATCAGGTCGATCGCGCCCGCGTTGAGGACGGACTGCATCTCGTGGGCCGAGATGTCCCACTCCTCGCGCAGCCGGGTGCGGCGCACCCGCGGCAGCTCCGGCAGCGTGCCCCGCAGCTCCTCCACCCATTCACGCGACGGCGCGACCGGCACCAGGTCGGGCTCAGGGAAGTAGCGGTAGTCCTCCGCCTCCTCCTTGACCCGGCCGGACGTCGTGGAGCCGTCCTCCTCGTGGAAGTGACGGGTCTCCTGGATCACCGTGCCGCCGCCGCCGAGCACAGCGGCCTGGCGCTGGATCTCGAAGCGGGCCGCGCGCTCGACGGAGCGCAGCGAGTTGACGTTCTTGGTCTCGGAGCGGGTGCCGAACTTGTCGGCGCCGTGCGGCCGCAGCGACAGGTTCACATCGCACCGCATCTGGCCCATCTCCATGCGCGCCTCGGAGACCCCGAGCGCCTTGATGAGCTCGCGCAGCTCCGCGACATACGCCTTGGCGACCTCCGGGGCCCGGTCCCCGGCCCCCTCGATCGGCTTGGTGACGATCTCGATGAGCGGGATACCGGCCCGGTTGTAGTCGAGGAGGGAGTGCTGGGCGCCGTGGATACGGCCCGTCGCGCCACCCACGTGGGTGGACTTGCCGGTGTCCTCCTCCATGTGGGCGCGCTCGATCTCGACCCGGAAGACCTCGCCGCCGTCGATCTCGACGTCCAGATAGCCGTTGAAGGCGATCGGCTCGTCGTACTGCGACGTCTGGAAGTTCTTCGGCATGTCCGGATAGAAGTAGTTCTTCCGGGCGAAGCGGCACCACTCGGCGATCTCGCAGTTCAGCGCGAGGCCGATCTTGATTGCGGACTCGACGCCGGTCTCGTTGACGACCGGGAGCGAGCCGGGCAGGCCGAGGCAGGTGGGGCAGGTCTGCGCGTTGGCCTCGGCGCCCAGCGCCGTGGAGCAGCCGCAGAACATCTTGGTCGTGGTGCCGAGCTCGACGTGAACCTCGAGCCCCATCACGGGGTCGTAGGCGGCGAGGGCGTCCTCGTACGACACCAGTTCAGTGACGGTCACAGAAAACTAACCTCTCAGTCCGCCAGGACGTCGTCGTCGCCCATGCGCTTGAGCTCACGGACGAGCAGAGCGACGGTGGTGACGATCGCGGCGGCCGAGACCACCGCGTCGACCAGCTGCAGCTTGTCGTTCTCGGATCGGGCCTTCTTGACCTGCTTGGCCACGCTGACCGCGCCGAAGAGCGCGGAGCCGATGGACAGGTAGGTGCCGGGCTTGGACTTCTTGAAGCTCTTGGCCTTCTTGATCGCACTCATAGTGACTGTGCCTCCTCGAGCAGCGGGTGCCCCCACTTGTCGACGAACGCGGCCTCGACCGCGGCGCCGACCTTGTAGAGCCGATCATCGGCCAGGGCGGGGGCGATGATCTGCAGGCCGACCGGCAGACCGTCCTCGGGCGCCAGGCCGCAGGGCAGTGACATGGCCGCGTTCCCCGCGAGGTTCGCCGGAATGGTGCACAGGTCGGCCAGATACATCGCCATCGGGTCGTCGACGCGCTCGCCGATCGGGAAGGCGGTGGTCGGGGTGGTCGGCGAGACCAGCACGTCCACCTGCTCGAAGGCGCGCTGGAAGTCCTGGGTGATCAGGGTGCGGACCTTCTGCGCGGAGCCGTAGTACGCGTCGTAGTAGCCGGAGCTCAGCGCGTACGTGCCCAGCATGATCCGGCGCTTGACCTCGGCGCCGAAGCCCTCCGCGCGGGTGAGCGCGGTGACGTCCTCGGCGGACCGCGAACCGTCGTCGCCGGCCCGCAGGCCGTAGCGCAGACCGTCGAAGCGGGCCAGGTTGGACGAGCACTCGGACGGCGCGATCAGGTAGTACGCGGCCAGCGCCTTGTCGAACGACGGGCAGGACAGCTCCACGACCTCGGCGCCGAGCTCGCGCAGCAGCTCCACCGACTCGTTGAAGCGCTGCACGACGCCGGGCTGGTAGCCCTCGCCGCTGAACTCCTTCACCACGCCGATGCGCATACCGCGCACGCTGCCGTTGCGCGCGGCCTCGACGACCGGCGGGACCGGGGCGTCGATGGAGGTGGAGTCGAGCGGGTCGTGCCCGGCGATGACCTCGTGCAGCAGCGCCGCGTCCAGCACGGTCCTGGCGCACGGGCCGCCCTGGTCCAGGGACGAGGAGAAGGCCACCATGCCGTAGCGGGACACCCCGCCGTACGTCGGCTTGACGCCGACCGTGCCGGTCACGGCGGCGGGCTGGCGGATCGAGCCGCCGGTGTCGGTGCCGATCGCGAGCGCGGCCTGGAACGAGGCGAGCGAGGCGGAGGAGCCGCCGCCGGAGCCGCCGGGGATACGGGTGAGGTCCCACGGGTTGTTGGTGGGGCCGAACGCGCTGTTCTCGGTCGAGGACCCCATGGCGAACTCGTCCATGTTGGTCTTGCCGAGGATCACCACGTCCGCGTCCTTCAGGCGGGTGACCAGCGTCGCGTCGTACGGCGGGATCCACCCTTCGAGGATCTTGGAACCGACCGTGGTCGGGATCCCCTTGGTGGTGAAGATGTCCTTGAGCGCGAGCGGAACACCGGCCAGCGGGCCGAGCTCCTCGCCGCGGGCGCGCTTGTCGTCCACGGCGCGGGCCTGCGCCAGCGCGCCCTCGCGGTCGACGTGCAGGAACGCGTGCACCTTCTCGTCGACCGCCTCGATACGGGTCAGGTGCGCCTCGGTCACCTCGACGGCGGTGACCTCGCCGGAGGCGATCTTCTCGGCGATGCCGGATGCGGTGAGCTTGTTCAGGTCAGCCATGCGAGTCACTCCTCCCCCAGGATCTGCGGCACCTTGAATCGCTGCTGCTCCTGGGCGGGGGCGCCGGACAGCGCCTCCTGCGGGGTCAGCGACGGACGGACGACGTCCGGACGCATGACATTGGTCAGCGGCAGCGGGTGAGAGGTCGGCGGTACGTCTTGGTCGGCGACCTCGGAGACGCGGGCGACCGCGCCAATGATGTCGTCGAGCTGTCCGGCGAAGTGATCGAGCTCTTCGTCCTTCAGCTCCAGACGCGCCAGCCGGGCGAGGTGGGCGACCTCCTCGCGCGTGATGCCAGGCATGCAGCGATCCTCAGGGTGAGTGTGGAGAGTTTTCGCCCCAATCCTATGGCTCCGGCCACGCCAGGAGCGAAACGCTTTCCCCTTCCCGTCCCCGAGCTGCGCCCGGGGGGGGTCCGGCCCGGCTGAGTGACCGGCTATGTGACCGGCTGATCCGCGTCTTCTTCGGCCGGGGCGGCCGTCGCGGTGGCCGGGGTCGGGGTCGGGGCCGGGGCCGTGGGCGTGGGCGGGGCGGGGGGCGTGGTCGGGGGTGGGGTTGAGTCCTCGCGGTGCCAGCCGCGTTCGCCGCGGGCCCGCAGCCACGCCGTCGTCTCGTCGGGCGGCATCGCCGCCGCGACGAGCCAGCCCTGCACCGCGTCGCAGCCGAGATCCCGCAGCCGCTCCCAGGTCTCGTCGTCCTCGACGCCCTCCGCGACGACGAGCAGCCCCAGCGAATGGGCGAGGTCGACCGTGCAGCGGACGATCTCCGCGTCCTCGTTGTCCACGGCCAGCCGGGCCACGAACGACCGGTCGATCTTGAGCTCGCTCACCGGCAGCCGCCGCAGATGGACCAGCGAGGAGTAGCCCGTGCCGAAGTCGTCGAGGGACATCCGCACGCCGTGTCCGGTGAGGCTGGCCAGCGTGTCGGCGGCGCGCTGCGGGTCTTCGAGCAGAACGTGCTCGGTGATCTCCAATTGCAGCGCGCCGGCCGGGACGCCGTGGCGGGCGAGCCGCCCGGCGACCGCGCCGGCGAAGCCGGGGGTGTGCACATCGCGGGGCGAGACGTTGACCGCGACGGGTACGTCCAGGCCGTCGGCGCGCCAGCGGGCGACTTGGCCGAGCGCGGTCTCCAGGACGTACTCGGTGAGCCGGGGCATCAGCCCGGAGGTCTCGGCCATGGAGATGAACTCGTCCGGGGGCACCCGACCCCGGTCGGGGTGGACCCACCGGACGAGCGCTTCGAGGCCGGCGACATGGCCGTCGAAGCCGACCTTGGGCTGGTAGTGGAGCTCGACGTCGCCCGCGTCCAGCGCCCGCCGCAGATCGCCGAGCAGGCCGAGCCGGTCGGGGGTGTTGCCGTCGCGGCGGGCCTCGTACAGCTCGACGCCGCTGCGGTCGCGCTTGGCCTGGTACATGGCGACGTCCGCGCGGCGCAGCAGCCCTTCGGCGTCGAGGGCGTGGTCGGGGTAGACGGCGACGCCGGCGCTGGCTTCGAGGACGAGGGTGAGTCCGTCCAGGTCGAGCGGTGAGCCGAGGTCGCCGACGAGGCTGCGGGCCGCGCGCTGGGCGCTGGTGAGCGAGTCGGTGGTGGGCAGCAGCACCGCGAACTCGTCGCCACCGAGCCGCGCGACCTCCGCCCCGCCGGGCAGTGCCAGCCGCAGCCGGTCCGCGATTTGCAGGAGCAGCCGGTCGCCCGCCAGATGGCCCAGGGTGTCGTTGACCGAGCGGAAGCGGTCGAGGTCGAGCAGGACCAGGGCGCTGCGCGTACCGCTTCGCTCGGCTTCGTCCAGCGCGGTCCAGGTGCGTTCGAGCAGCCACTGGCGGTTGGGCAGTCCGGTGAGCGGGTCGCGCAGCTGCTCCTCGGCGCGCACCCGGGCGATCCACAGCGTGGAGTCGAGGGCGATCAGGGGCACCGCGAACAGCGGGAGCAGCAGCGGCATCTCGTCGGCGACGACGACGATGAGCGGAGCGATGCCGAGCAGTGCGATGCCGACGAGGGCCTGTCGGACGAGGGCGGTGCGGGCGAGGGTGGGCAGTCCGGCGCCGGGCGGGGCGAGGGAGTACCAGAGGAGGGCGCGGGTGACCGCGAGATAGCCGAAGGCGGCGAGGGCCGTCTGGGGGATGGCGGACATCTCCCAGCTCGCCGGCCGCCAGGGGTGCTCGACGGTGGGGACGGTGCCGAAGGCGGCGAGGGTCAGGGCGGCCGCGCCGACGCCGAGGATGTCGACCGCGCCGTGCAGCGCCGCCTGCCGCCAGCGGTGCCGCCGGGCGGCGCCGACCAGGACGACGACGGCGAGGCTGACAAGACCGGCGGGGAGCCAGCCGAACAGCAGCAGCGCGGCCAGGGTTAATGCGGAGCCGGATCCGGTGCCGCCCCACCAGCGGTCGCGGCCCATGGCGACGAGATGGCCGACGATGATTCCGGTGAGGACGGCGAGGGACCAGCCCACTGTGCCGTCGGGAAAGAGCGCATGGCCCGCGTCGAGCACCCGGAATACCCCGATGCCGAGTGCGAAAGCGGCCATGGCGACCGCCGCGGCGGGCAGCGCGGGCACTACGAGCCGGCGCAGCCGCGACGCCGGGGCGGCGCTTTCGGTCGGTTTCATACCCGTCCCTCTCACAGCCGGCGGTGCCAGCGCCACGGCAGGCGCACACCATCAACAGTAGGCGGCAGATGGCTTTGCCGGGCGGCGATCGGCGACGGTTGCCCGAATGCCGCCCGACGATCCATAACCATCTGGTATGCGCTGTAAGGGTGATGCCCGCTCGCTATGCCCGGGAAGTGCTCCCGGTCGTATTCCGGCCAGGTTGGACCGGAACCCGCTCGGTACTCCACCGGACAGTTCCGCCGGACGGGTGATGTGGAGTCATGTGGGTGATGGAGAGTGATGCGGAGTCATGTGGGTGATACGGAGTCATGCCGAGTCATCCGTACTCCGTACTACTCCACACCACTCCACAGGTTGTCAGCGCGGCACTACTCCGCAGGCGTCACCGCAGCCTCTCTCGCGGCCTCGGGCCCCTGTTCGAGGAGGACCGCAAATCCATCCTCATCGAGCACGGGAACCTTCAACTGCATGGCTTTGTCGTACTTCGATCCTGGATTGTCGCCGACAACAACAAAATCTGTCTTCTTCGAAACGGAACCCGCGACTTTGGCACCACGGTTCTGCAGCGCCTCCTTCGCCCCGTCCCGAGTGTGCGTTTGCAGGGTGCCCGTGACCACGACGGTGAGCCCTTCGAGCGGACGCGGCCCCTCGTCCTCGGGCGCCTCCTCCTCCAGCAGCACTCCGGCCCGGCGCCACTTCTCCACGATCTCGCGGTGCCAGTCCTCGGCGAACCACTGCTTGACCGAGGCCGCGATGGTGGGGCCCACGCCCTCCACGGCGGCCAGTTCCTCCTCGCTCGCCTCGGCGATCCGGTCCAGCGAGCGGAACTCACGGGCCAGCGCGGCCGCCGCGACCGGCCCGACATGACGGATCGAAAGGCCGGTGATGATACGGGCCAGCGGGCGCTGCTTGGCCGCCTCGATGTTGTCCAGCATGGCGAGGGTGTTCTTCTTCGGCTCGCCCTTCTGGTTGGCGAAGAAGGTGACGACTTTCTCCTCGCCGGTCTTGGGGTCGCGCTTGGGCAGTCCGCTGTCCGGGTCCAGTACGTACGACGTGATGGGCAGCAGCTGTTCGACCTTCAGATCGAACAGATCGCCCTCGTCCTTCAGCGGCGGTTCGGCGGGATCCAGCGGCTGGGTGAGCGCCCCGGCGGCTACATAGCCGAAATTCTCGATGTCCAGACACTTGCGGCCCGCGAGGTAGTAGACCCGCTCGCGGATCTGCGCCTGGCAGTATCGGGCGTTGGGGCAGCGCAGATCGACATCGCCCTCCTTCATCGGCTGCAGCGCAGTGCCGCACTCCGGGCACTCGGCGGGCATCACGAACTCCCGCTCGCTGCCGTCCCGGAGATCGACCACCGGCCCCACAATTTCCGGAATGACATCGCCCGCTTTACGCAGCACCACCGTGTCGCCGATCAGCACGCCTTTGGCCTTGACGACGTCTTGATTGTGCAGAGTCGCGAATTCGACTTCCGAGCCCGCCACCGTGACCGGCTCGACCACGGCGAACGGAGTGACGCGCCCGGTCCGCCCGACACCGACCCGGATGTCGACCAGTTTGGTGTTGACCTCTTCCGGCGGGAACTTCCAGGCGATGGCCCAGCGCGGCGCCCGCGAAGTGGAGCCGAGCCGCCCCTGGAGCGGGATCTCATCGAGCTTGACGACGACGCCGTCGATCTCGTGCTCCAGCGAATGCCGCCGCTTGGGGTCCCCGTAATACGCGATGTACTCGCTGACGGCGTCGAGCGAATCCACGACCTTGAAGTGGGCCGCGGTCGGCAGCCCCCACTCGTGCAGCAGCTCGTACGCCTGCGACTGCCGGTCGATGTCGAAGCCCTCGCGCGCGCCGATGCCATGGACCACCATGCGCAGCGGGCGGCTCGCGGTGACCTTGGGGTCCTTCTGGCGCAGCGAGCCCGCCGCCGCGTTTCTCGGGTTGGCGAAGGGCGGCTTCCCGGCCTCCACCAGGCGCGCGTTCAGCTCCTCGAAGCGCGCCCCGGGGAAGTAGACCTCGCCGCGGACCTCCACCAGCTCCGGGATGCGGTCGCCCTTGAGACGGTCGGGGATCACGGAGATCGTCCGCACATTGGGCGTGATGTCCTCGCCGGTGCGCCCGTCGCCGCGGGTGGCGGCGCGGGTCAGCCGGCCCCGCTCGTACGTGAGGTTGACCGCGAGGCCGTCCACCTTGAGCTCGCACAGGAAGTGATACCCGGTGTCCCCGAGCTCCCTGACGATGCGGTCGGCCCAGCCGGACAGCTCCTCGCCGTCGAACGCGTTGTCCAGGCTGAGCATCCGCTCGCGGTGCTCGACCTCCGTGAAATCGGTCTCGTACGCCCCCGCGACCTTCTGGGTCGGCGAGTCGGGCGTCCTGAGCTCCGCGTACTCCTCCTCCAGCGCCTCCAGCTCGCGCAGCAGGCGGTCGAACTCGGCGTCGCTGACGATCGGGGCGTCCTTGACGTAGTACCGGAAGCGGTGCTCCTCGACCTGCTCAGCGAGCTTGGCGTGCTTGTCCCGTGCCTCGGCGGGCACTGTCGACTGTTGTTCGCCGGCCACCGTGTCGTCCTCCCGTTACTCAGGGTTGTCCGCGAGCGATCTCGCCGCCCGGACGCAGTGGGCCAGCGCGGCGCGCGCGTACGCGGGCGAGGCGCCCGCGAGGCCGCACGACGGGGTGACCACCACGGACTCGGCAAGAGTCCCCGGTGACAGCCCCAGCCTGCGCCACAGCGTCCTGACACCCATGACGCTACCGGCAGGGTCCGACAATGGGGCATCCGTGCCCGGCACCGCGCCGACGAACAGCGCGGTGCCGCCCTCGACGGCCTCCCCGATCGCCTCCTCCTCACGCTCCGTGAGCAAGGAGAAGTCGAACGACACCCCGGTGGCCCCAGCCCTGCGCAGCAGCCCGAAGGGCACGCCGGGCGCGCACGAGTGGACGACCACCGGCCCGTCCGTCACCGCGATCACATCCCGCAGCGCCCCCTCCAGCACGCCCCGGTCCACCGCCGCGTAGGTGCGGTAGCCGCTGGCCGTACGGACCCGCCCGCGCGCCACCGCCATCAGGCCCGGCTCGTCGAGCTGCAGCACCACCTGGGCCCCGGGGACCCGGCGCCGCACCTCCTCCAGATGGGCGCGCAACCCCTCGGCGAGCGAGGCGGTCAGGTCCCGGCAGGCGCCCGCGTCGTTCAGCGCGGCCTCTCCGCCGCGCAGTTCGAGCCCGGCGGCCAGGGTCCAGGGCCCGACGGCCGACACCTTGAGCGCGCCCTGGTAGCCCTGGGTGAACTCCTCCAAGGCGTCCAGGTCCTCCCTCAGCCAGGCGCGCGCCCGCCGGGTGTCGCGCCCGGGGCGGTCGCTGATCCGCCAGCCGCTCGGCTCCACATGCGCGTACACCTCGACCAGCATCCCGGCGGTCCGCCCGATCATGTCCGCGCCGGGCCCGCGCGCGGGCAGCTCGGGCAGGTACGGCAGCGTCTCCAGCGACCCGGTGACGGTCTTGGCGGCCTCCCGCGCGTCGCCGCCCGGCATCGACCCGACGCCGGTCGCGGCGCCCGCGCCCCAGCGCGGCTTGGTGGTGGTGTTCGCGTCGTTCGCGTCGTTCGGGTCCGGGGTGCTCTTCTCGCTCACCCCGGAAGAGTACGAGCCGCGGGGCCTCCGACGTGAACCGCTCCGTCGGCTCGCGGCGCCCGCAGGCCGAACCAGGCCAGCAGGGCTGCGGCCGCGTACGCCCCTCCGGCCAGCGCGAAGCAGGCCGCGACGCCCGCGTACCAGCCGCCCGCGCCCGCGAGCACCGCGCCCATGGCGGCGATGCCGACCAGCGTGCCGATCTGCCGGTTCGCGTTGAGCGTGGCCGAGCCGATGCTCGCGTGCTCGCGCCCGGCGGCGTCCATGAGGGCGCCGGTCATCGCCGGGGAGGCGACGCCGAGGCCGGTGTTGAAGACGCCCAGGATCACGGCCAGCACCCAATAGGGCAGCTCCGGGGAGATGACGACCGCGAGGGCGATCGTCCCGGCCGCCGTGTACAGCAGCGACCCGGCGAGCGCGGCCCGGTTGCCCAGCCGGTGCCCCACCTTGGCGTACAGGACGTTGCCGAGCAGGAAGACCATCTGGGTGGGGAGTAGTTGGAGGCCCGCCTCCATGGGGCTCGCGCCGCGCGCGTTCTGGAGGAAGAGCCCGAGCACGAACATCGCGCCGTAGCAGCCAAGGTTGAAGAGGAAGCCGACGGCGTTGGCAGTCGAGAAGTGTGCGCCTGCGAAGAGCTCGCCGGGCAGCACCCGGGCCGTCGTCCCCGCGGCCCGCTCCCGTACCGCGAAGGCGGCTCCGGCCAGCAGCGTGACCGCGAACGCGGCCAGCACCGGCGTCGCGCCCCACCCCGTCTCCGGCCCCTGGATCAGGCCGTAGGCGAGCGCCGCGAGCGCGACCAGACCGAGCGCGTGCCCTGCCCCGCCCAGCGGCATGGGGCGGCCGGGCAGCGGCGCGACATAGCGCCGCGCGAGCACCAGGGCGGCGAGCCCGACGGGCAGGTTGACCAGGAAGATGCTGCGCCAGCCCAGCCCGCCGACCAGCAGCCCGCCGACCGCGGGGCCCACTCCGGCCGCCGTCGAGACGATCGCGGACCAGAGGCCCAGCACCCGGGTGCGCTCCGGGCCGCCCGGGAAGGCGTTCATGAGGAGGGTGAGCGAGCTCGGCATGAACAACGCGGCCCCGGCCCCCTGCGCCAGCCGCCCGGCCACCAGCACCCCGGCGACCGGGGCCACCGCGCACACCAGCGAGGCCGCGGTGAACAGCCCGAGCCCGACCAGATAGATCCGCCGCGCCCCGTAGCGGCCCGCCAGTGACCCGGCGAGCAGCAGCAGGGACGCGAAGACGAGGACGTAGCCGTCGACGACCCAGGTGAGGCCGGAGAGGGACAGCTCCAGGCCGGACCGCAGCTGGGGCCCGGCGACGTTGATGATCGTCACGTCCAGGGTCGCCATCACGAACCCGAGGGCCAGCGCGAGGAGTTGCACGCCCGGCCGCTCCGTCCCCGCGTGCTGTGCCGCGTCCTCTTGCCTCTGCCGTGCTCTCTCCGTACGAGTGATCATGCGCGAAAACTTATAGCTGTATCCATTACAGCTGCAATAGATACAGCTATAACTTTACTGACGGCATACGAAGGCCCCCGGGACCCGCACCGCGAGACTCCCAGGGGCCTTGCCTCCCGAGCCGCCTTCCCGCCTACCCCACCCGGTCGAGCGCCTTCAGCAGCTGCGTCCGCAGCTCATGACGCCCCTCGTCGGTCAGGTGGTCAAGCGGCGAGTCCTTCCCCATCCGCCGCAGCAGATCCAACCGCAGCTCCCGCCCCGCGTCGGTCAGGACCAGTTGCTTGGCCCTGCGGTCCGTGGGGTGCGGCTGCCGTACGACCAGCCCCTGCTTCTCCATCTTGTCGATCACATACGTCACGTTCGGCGGCTCACAGCACAGCACCCCGGCCAGCTCCCGAGCCGTCTTGGGCTCCCCCAGCTCCTCCAGGGCCTTCGCCTGAGTGGGGGTGAGGCCGAACTCGGCGATCCGGCTGCGCCGGTGCGCGTCCATCCGCCGGGACAGCTCGGTGACGAGCCCCCGGATCTCCCTGACCCCGCACCCCGCCCGCTCGGCGGTCGCGCTCGCTTCGGCTTCGCTGCTCACCTGGTCAGCGTACGTCGGCGGGCGCGGTACGCCGCCGTACGTATCGGGGCTCCACGCGCACATGTGTCAGGCGAGCGGCCGCACCGACAGATCGGTGATCTCCGCCTCGCGCGGCAGATCGAGGGCCGTGAGCACCGTGGTCGCGACGGACCCGGCCGTCATCCAGCGCTCCGGGTCGTAGTCCTTGCCCTCCTGCTGATGCACCTTGACCTGCATCGGCGTCGCCGTACGCCCCGGATAGACGGTCGTCACCCGCACCCCGTTGCCGCTCTCCTCCCAGCGCAGCGCGTCGGCCAGCGCCTTGAGCCCGTGCTTGCTCGCCGCGTACGCACCCCACTGGGCGTTGGCCCGCAGCCCGGCTCCGGAGTTGACGAAGACCACATGTCCCTGCGCCGCCCGCAGCTGCGGCAGCATCAGCCGGGTCAGCTCGGCCGGCGAGACCAGGTTGACGGCGAGCTGGCGGGTCCACAGCTTGGGGGTCAGCTCACCGACCTCGCCGAGGTCCACCACCCCGGCGATGTGCAGCAGCGAGTCGAGCCGTTCGGGCAGCTCCTGATGCCCGAACGCCCACGACAGCTTGTCCGGGTCCGCCAGGTCACCGACGACCGTACGGGCCCCGGGAAAGCGCCCCGCCAACTCCCGCGCCCGCCCGGCGTCGCGGGCCAGCAGCCACAGTTCCTCGCCCCGCTCGGCCAGCCGCTCGGTCACGGCCTCGCCGATACCCGAACCTGCTCCAGTGATCAGATGCGTTCCCATGCCCCCAGCATGCCGCACCGGGCCGGGCCCTCCGGGGTGGGCAGGTCGCCCCGCCTACGTTCACCCGCCTCTGATGCCGGCTGCCATCCGAGGTGTCGCTCGAAGTGCCGCTCAGCCAGTGCCGGAGGTGCCATCGGGCTCGGTCGACCGCGCGTCCAGCCGGTCCTGGATGTGCTGGGCCTTTGCGTCACGGCGCTGGGCGCGGTACAGGTCAAGGGCCAGGAGCCGGTTCTCCCGGGCCTCCTCGGCCCGGCCCAGGGCCTGCTGGGCGTCGGCGATATGGGCGAGGGTGTCGGCCTCGTCGTACGCGTTGCCCGCCTCGCGGAACAGCTCCAGGGCCTCGCCGTAATGGTCCAGCGCCCGGTCATGGCGGCCGGTGTGGTGGGCGATGTAACCGAGACTGTCCAGGGTCGAGGCCCCGGCGCCCCGGCCGGCCTCGGCACGGAACAGCGCCAGGGCCCGCTCGCAGTGGTCGCGGGCCTCCTCGAAGCGGCCCAGCTGGGCGTGGCACCAGCCGACCGCGTTGAGCTGGCCCGCCTGCCAGACCGGATTGCCGAGCCCTTCATACAGGCGCAGGGCCTGGCCCGCATGGCTCAACGCGGCCTCTTTGTCGCCCTGTTGCTCCCAAACCCAGCCAAGGGTGCGATGTGTATGGGCCTGGCCGGGTACATCGCCGGCCTCCTCGTACACCGCCAGGGCCCGGCCGAGATGGTCCAGGGCCTCGGCGCCCCGTCCCAGGTGTGAGGCGGCCTGGCCCAGGCGCCAGTGGGCGAGCGCCCGCGCGGGCGGATGTCCCTGCCGCTCGGCGGCGGTGAGCCCCGCCCGCCAGACCCTGAGGTGATCCCGGAAGTGCGCACCGCGCCAGTGGTAGGAGATCAGCGTCCAGGCCAGTTGCCAGACCGGGCTGTGCCATTCCTGCTTCAGGGCCAGCCGCTGGGCGGCGAGAAGGCAGGCGTGTTCGGCGCCGAGCCAGTCCAGGGCCGCGCCGGGGTCCTCGAGACGGACCGGGACGCAGCCGGGCGCGGGCGGGTCCAGCTCGGGTCGGAACGGCGTGTTCGGCCCGTCCACCAGGCTGTTGGCGGCGAAGGCGGTGTGCAGATAGAAGTCGACCAGCCGCCGCAGCGCCTCCGTACCCCGCCCAGGCTCGGCGGCCTGACCGCATTCGGCCGCGTAGAGCCGGACCAGATCGTGCATCCGGTAGCGGGCCGGGGTGTACCGCTGGACCAGGTGCGCGGCCTCCAACTCGCCGAGCAGTACGCGGGTACGGGGCGCGCCGAGCCCGGCGAGGGCGGCCGCGGCGGACAGGTCGATGTCGGGGCCGGGCGCCAGGCCCAGCAGCCCGAACAGCTCGGCCGCCGGGGCGGAGAGGGCGCGGTGCGAGGCGGCGAAGACGGCGCGCAGATTGGCCGTCAGATCGCCGGTGTCCAGCGCGTCCAGCCGGGTCGCCGTCTCCCGCAACTCCTCGGCGAGCGCGGCGAGGGGCAGCTCGGGGTGGGTGGCGGCGCGCGCGGCCACGATCCCCAGAGCCAGCGGCAGGCCCGCGCAGTGCTCCAACAGCGCCTCCACCGCGTCCGGTTCGGCCTCGACCCGCCCGGCCCCCAGGTGCCACACCAGCAGCTCGCGCGCCTCGGCCGGCCCGAAGACGTCGAGCGGCAGCGGCAGCGCGCCGTGCGTGGTGACCAGGGACGTGAGCCTGGAACGGCTGGTCACCAGCACGGTGCAGCCGGGGCTGCCGGGCAGCAGCGGCCGCACCTGCCCGGCGTCGCGGGCGTCGTCCAGTACGACCAGCACGCGCCGGCCCGCCAGCAGGCTGCGGTACAGCGCGGTCTGCGCGTCCAGGTCCACGGGGATGATGTCGGGCGCGACGCCGAGCGCGTCCAGGAAGCCCCGGACCGCGACCGGCGGCGGCACCGGTTCCGCCGCCGGGTCGAAGCCTCGCAGGTTGACGTACAGCTGCCCGTCGGGGAACCGCGCCATGTTCTCGTGCGCCCAGCGGACCGCCAGCCAGGTCTTGCCGACCCCGCCGATCCCGCCGATCGCCGAGATCACGACCGTCTCGCCGCCCGCCTCGGCCTCGGCACGCACGTCGCACACCTCGCTCAGCCGCAGCAGCTCCCGCGCGCGGCCGGTGAAGGCGGGCGGCGGCGCGGGGAGCTGACGGGGTACGGGGATGCGGGGCGGGGCGGACGGGAGCGCGGAGTGTTCAGGCGGCGCAGAAGGTAAAGGCGGTTCGAGCGCGGGGTCCGCCTCCAGAATCCGCTGGTGCAACAGCTCCAGTGGCTGGCTGGGGCCGATGCCCAGCTCGTCGACCAGCCGGTGCCGGGTGCGCCGGAAGTGCTCCAGCGCCTCGGCCGGGCGGCCGCACCGGTACAGCGCGAGCATCAGCTGCCCCGCCAGCCGCTCGTCCAGCGGCCGCTCCCCGGCCCGGGTGAACAGCCCGGCCAGCAGCTCCCCGTGGCGCCCGCGGCGCAGCGCGGCGTCGTTACGGTCCAGCTCGGCCGCGAACCGCTCCTGGCCGAGGGTGTCGCGCAGCGCGTTGAACCAGGGCGTGTCGATCGCGCCGAAGGCATCGCCGCGCCACAGCCCGAGCGCCTGCTCCAGCAGTGCCTCGGCCCGTACGCCATCGGCCGCCCCGCGGGCCTCGCCGACCAGCTCACGGAAGCGGTGCAGATCGATGACCGCCGCCTCGGCCGCCAGGACGTAGCCCCCCGCCGCCTTCCCGATCCCCACCCCGGCTGGCGACAGAGCGATCCTCAGCCGCGACAGATAGCTGTACAGCGCCGTACGGACCCGCTGCGGCGGCCGGTCCCCCCAGACCCGGTCCGCGAGCTGATCGACGGAGACCGAACGGTTGACGTCGACGAGCAGCGCCGCCAGAACGGACCGCTGCCGCACATGTCCGAGGTCCAGCGGCCGATCGTCGACCCAGACCTCGATGCCCCCCAATAACCCGAACCTGACCGCCATTTCGCCCCCACCCGTGGAAACAGCCTGCCTTGTGACGGTCCATCCGACCAGCAGGTTCAAGCTCTGCACAAGGTTCACGCAACGCCTGCCCGAAAGACTCTTCTGTGCGGTGCCCGGTCGGGGGGCGGGTGCCGACACCCCTCACCCGTGCGCCGCCGCCCCGCCACCCCGGCGCGGCGGCGCACGGGCCTGGGCCCGCGGAACCGCCCCGGCGGATGCCGAACCGGCGCGTACGGCGTGGACCGGCGCGGGGTTCCACCGAATTCCCGCCCGAACACCGAATGGGGGATGCGTCTGCCATGGACGTGACACGTCGAACACTTCTCCGCGGCCTATCCGCCGCTCCGCTCGCCGCGGCCGCCGGCGGCCTGGTGCTTCCGTCCACGGCGCAAGCGGCTTCTTCCGCGGCGGCGTCCCAATTCCGGGTGTCGATGCGCGAGCACCCGCTGGAGCCGACCAGCTACACCTATCCCTCGGCGATCGCCGGCCTCGCCAACGAGCTCGCTGCCGCACCCCTGGTCCAGGAAGTACTGCGGAACGCGGACCGCAAGGCAGTGGCGAATCCACGCTGGCCCGCGGGGACCAAGCCGAGCAGGCTCGCATACTCCTTCGGCTGGGACCCGGAGAAGAACGACGGCACCACTGGGCAGTGGTATCCGCAAGGCGTGTCCAGCAGCTACGACGCCTACCACGGGCCCATTCCGGGCACGAACACGGACGCGGAGAAGCGGGCGGTCCTGGTGTCCTGGTACGCGAAGGGCGCCATCTGGAACCGCGGGGCGCGCGTCACTTTCGTCGATGTGACCGTCCCGAGCAGGCCGCGATACCGCCACGTCCTGCTGGTGGAGCCGAAGAAGTCCGCCGGTGAGCCGTATGACTTCTCACCCGTCGGGGTCCACGCGGGTGGCATCGCCTGGTACGGGGACAGGCTCTACCTCGCCGACACGCGCGGCGGCTTGCGCGTGTTCAACGTCAACCAGATGTTCAAGGTTGCCACGCCGCCGAAAAACTGGTGCGGCTACCGCGCCATGGACAAGAAGTACTACGCGTACGACTGCCAGTACGTGCTCCCGCAGAGCCGCGCCTACGACAACGCGGGAGCGGCACTCATCTACTCCCAGGTCTCGGTGGACCACTCGACCGCGCAGCCCTCCCTTCTGGTGAGCGAGTTCCGCCGCAGTGGTAAGTGCCGGGTCGTGCGCTGGTACATGAACCCCCAAACCAGCTCCATCACGTCCGAAGAGGCCGTGGGACAGCGGACGTTCAACCGTCTGAAGGTCCAAGGGGCGGTCAGCGTGGACGGCAGGTACTACTTCTCGGTCAGCGATGGCCCCAACAACCGAGGAAGTCTGTACCGGTCCCGACGCGGCAGAATCACACCCATGCGGCACGGGTACCTCTCGATCGGCCCCGAGGACCTCAGCTACGACGGGGACCGGGACGGCATCTGGGGGCTCGGCGAGTACCCGCGCAAGCGCCATGTGTACGTGGTGGGCCGCTGAGCCGCGACCCGTCGTCCGGGTGCGTGGGGCCCCCCCCCCGGGGCCCCCCGCCCCGCGGGGAAAGGGCCCGGGGGGGCCACGCGGGCCCCCCCCGCGCCCCCCAGAAGACCCC